>JANORL010001169.1:0-4960 GCA_031415295.1 Polyangiaceae bacterium
CCCTACGTTCGAGCAATTCGCGGAAACCGCCGACGTCTTCTACTTTTATGATCCCAATGCACCAAGGCAAACGCCACAACGATTGCCTTGGCCTTATCAGGATATGACGTGCGACACGCTTTCGTCGCCCGATACGCCACCGTTGCCAAAAGGGATGGTACCGATTCCCATTTTGCCAGCGATGCGCGAAGCGTTGGTCGCAAGTTTGACGGCGCAGTCTGCCGCCGAATCGCCCTCGTTGTTGAGCAAATTGACGAATCAGCCCATCGAGAAACGGTTTCTCGCGGAAATGGGTCCACGCCTGCTGACGCTTCCGCCGCAACGCAGCAAAGAAAAGCTCGACGAAGTCAGTCAAATGTTGCGCGACGCCATTCGGGAATCGTTGCCCACGGTCGAGCGTCAAGGCGTCCACGGTCCGACGGGGGAACAAATCAGCATCATTGATACCCAGACCGGTCACGTCATTGCAGGATTGGGGTCAGGTGCGATAAGCATCGTGGTGCCTGGAGGCGCCATCATTACGGATGCAATCATTGCCGCCGACAAATCACGCCAAGCGACGCGCGAATTTTTGGTCAGCAAGGCCGGGGTCGAAGTCGTCGCCGGACTTGGTCAGGCGCTCGTCGGTGGTAGCGCTGCGCTCGGAGGTGGAGGCGCAACGATAACCGGTGGAGGGGCCATTGTCGGGGTTCCGGTATGCGTCGCGGGTGTTGCATTGGCGACCAACGGAGTCATTACGTTTTTTAATGGCTCGAGGACGCTCATTCTGGCCATTTGCCATTGGGACGAATTGCCCTCGGCGGCGGGCACACCGGCTTTGGCATCGACGAGTTCGGCACCGCAATCGGAAGGACCCGCGCCAACGACGGCAAACCCCGCGTTATCAAGGGCGACGACGCCCAAAGCGCCGGAGACGCCGCTGACGGTGCAAACGCCAGCGCCAGCGAAGCCAGCCGTAGCAGTTCGCGCCGCCAAACCGGCGCAGGCGAAGCCCACGGTGCTGGCGGAGACGACAACGACGACGCGGTTCAAATCGACAGGAAAAACGGTCACGAAGCGAGGGGAAACGACAACAACGACGGCGCCGCGGGTCAAGGGAAAACCGGCCGCTACTAGCGCGGACGTGGCACCTGTGGCAAAAGGGGCGAAACGCGGGCCGAAAACGGATCCGGAGGCGGCACACAATGCGGCGGTGCGAAAGGCTGGAGAACAGTTGAAAGCAGACGGGTACAGGATTAAGGCCGGTGGAGGTGTAGAGCGCGAAATCCTTATTGAAACCAAGGGCGGCATAAAGTCCGGCCGGCGTCCAGATGCCATCGGTGAAAAGGCGGGAGTGCCGGACCGCGGTATTAACGTCGGCCGTACCAAAGCCGATGGCACGCCCATCAAGCGTGAGCAAGAGGCTCTCGACGATCTCAACAAACATAGCGATACACCCACCGAATTCATCCCGTACGACAGGTGAACATCATGACTTCGTTCGCAACCGAATTTCACGGCACGCCCGAAGAACTCATTGAACTCACGGGCAAGTGGATGGCCGATTATCCGATCATCGCCACGGCGGAAGAAAGGATTGCTCTCGAGCCCCCCGGCCCGTTTTGGCGCATGCTGCCAGTGACACGCGAGAATTTTCGCGAGATTCTGGCGCTTCCGTGTGTTTCGGAGGTGCTGTTCACCGAGAATCCTGTGAATCCTTCGTTGTCGTGCGTCTCTGACATTCTCACGCAGGAGCAACCAGGTGCACTGTGCCTTCATATCTACCGCGTGGGTCCAAATGGCCTTGCACAAGCAAGACTCACGACGATGGACGCCAATCCAATGTGGAAAAAAATGAACAGTGAACTCAAGAAGATGACCACCGCGGGGGCGACGCTCCTTTACAAGGACGGCGATACAACATTCAATCGCAACGTCCGTTTCACCGCCGGCGCAAAAGCGTTGGCTGCGGCGGGCGTACCACTGCGGGCGTCCGAACAATCGACGAGGTTCAAATACCTGCCGAAGTAAATCCGCGACGAACCCAGCGATGCGAATCGATAGGGTTGACAGAATCGCTTACGCGGCGACGCGTCGTTTCGATGAAATCGATAAAGCCGACAAGGCCATGGTCGGGCAACGCGAGGCTCCGTCTTCCTGATTCTGGGGCGTCATCAAGGTCCAGGGTCGTGTCGTGGGCGCCGAGATCTCCCAACGGTTTGGCAGGGCCTAACTCTTGGTCAACACCGCAAATTGTGCGTTTGGCAGGGTGTAACCTCGCGCATTCCGCTTGTTTTACCGAGGAAAGCCGAGGCAAGTGGAAAATGTGACGTATTCTGACCCACGGTGTTGGAAGAGCCAAACTCTTTGAACATAGGGCAAACTGCGCGGAATCACTGCAGTTGTTCCGGTCAACCTAGGTGTCGGATACGCACGTTCAGGAATCGCGCAAAATTCTACGCGGCACTACAGGTAGGGATAGAGAGAAGTCGTTCGCCGGTGGTTCGACGACGCAAGAGGCATATCGTCCAGAACCCGGTGAACGTATTGTCAATAATACAGGTACAGAGGCGCGTTCGTCATGGCAGAACGCCTTTGGCCCCGTTTTTTGTCCAGGAGACCTTTCTGATGGCTAAGGTTTTGGAGCTAAGATTCACGATTGCCGTTCATGATGAGCCGAAAGAGGGCATGGGTGCGACGGTGCCCACGCCAAACACCGCAAAGGCACCGGACAAGCGTGATCTGTCGAAGAGATCGTTGCTGGAGCTAATCTCCGAATTGACCCGCGCCGAGTATGGCGACGATAAGAACGAGTAACTGGGATGCGAACGTGCAACGGCTCGTGTGGGATTTGCCGGATGAGAGGTCGAGATGGATCCTTGGGCAACGGTGGCAGTGCTATTTGCGGGTGTGATTGTTGGTGGTGGGACGGTCTTGCAGCTCTTGCTTCACCACGGCGTTACGCGGCGAGGGCGGCGAGCTGCAAAGACTTTGTGTGTTCCACGTGGGCGGCGGTATCTAGAACACGAAGAACTGAATGAGTGTCGTGATGGCGTTGCCATGCTTCCGCGAGGGAAGAATCCTTTAGGATCCATTTCGGCTCGGCCTTCACGATCGCGACGTTGGCGATACTGATTTGCTTCATCGTGAGGAAGTCGGCCAAGAGCTTCTCGAACGTGTCGGGATGCATGTGGTCGACTTCGCACGTTGACTGGCGCGTCATGCGTCCCGTGAGTTCACAAGGCGCCATATCCTTGCCGGCGAAGTACTTGGTTCGGTACGCAAGGCAGAACGGCCACGTGATGTCACGGAAGCACTTCTTGGCGATTGCGGCAGTGTGGTGGTTTCGGTTACCAACAATAACGTTGGCAACAAATTTGTTGGTAGCGCTTGACACGCCGCCCAGGCGAGCTAAAGTTGCCACGGAATTTGTTGGCAACATTTTTGTTGGCAGCGCACACGAAGGTGTAACGACATGAAAAAGCTCAAGAAAGAGGTGGGTAACTGGGTAGCGGGCGAGGACCGCTTTTGGGATCGAGAGGAGGAAGTTCCACACTTTATCGAACTGCTGGACAACGGTGCCCATGTTCTCATCGTTGCACCTCGGCGCGTTGGCAAGACCAGTCTCATGCGGGAAGTCGCGCGACGAATCGAGGGGCGTTTCACGTGTTTGTTCATCGATTTGCAAAAAGCGCAGACTCCCGCCGATGCCATGGCGGAACTCGCATTTGCCACCCGACCGCATCAAGGACTCTTCGCTCGGACGCGGGAACTCTTCAAGAACTCGCTCACTGGCGTCGAGTCTCTTGGCAATGATGAATTGATGATCAAACTGCGCGACGGATTTTCTTCCTCCTGGCAAGCGCGTGCAAAGCGCCTTCTCGATGACTTGGCACTCGCGGAAAAACCCGTCGTCATTTTTCTGGACGAATTGCCGATTCTGGTGAATCGACTGTTACGAAACGCCGATGGACATCGGAGTCCCGAAACGATCCACGAAGCCGACATGTTCATGTCTTTTCTTCGCGCGCAGGCGTTGGACCATCAGGGAAAACTTCGATTCGTCATCGCGGGGTCCATTGGACTCCAGCCCATTCTGCGGGCGGCGGGACTCAGCGCCACCGTCAACAACTTTACGCCGTTCGATCTCGACGCGTGGGACAGTTATGCCGCGATTGGATGCATTCAAGCCTTGGCGAACGATTCGAACGTAAGGCTCGAAGATGGCGTCCCGCAAGAAATGGTCAAATTGCTTGGTTCGTGCGTTCCTCACCATGTCCAGATGTTTTTTATGCATTTGTACAGGGATGCACGGCGAAGCGGGAGTGAACCAACCATTTCGCTCCAAGACGTCGATCGGATCTTCCACAAAGATATGCTGAGCAGTCGAGGGCATTCCGAACTGAGTCATTTCGAGGAGCGTTTGACGACGATGTTGGCCCCCGAGGATGTGCCTTTGGCGCTGGATTTGTTAACGGAAGCGACCGTCTCTGGAAAACTCACCGATGCGGCCATCGCCATTTTGGTCGAAGACGCAACGGATTCACCTCCACGCATGGGTTTTGTGCCGACTTTACCGATTTCGGGCTTATCGAGCGAGCAACGAATGCGCGTGCGCAACTTGTTGGAGATCTTCGAACACGACGGCTATTTGCGACGCGAGAGTGATGGGTTTGTCTTTGTCTCGCGTCTCGTCGGCGAGTGGTGGAAGGCGCGCCATCAATTTGGTTTTGTTCCTGCAAAGGATCGACGGGGGTCGCGATGAAAATCCGCATCATGAAAAACAACCCGTCGTTTCTCGACCGAGACGAGTTGATTCGGGGGTTTGTCGTTCGGCATTCGGATCTGAAGCTGCTGACGGAGCGTCTTCATGAACAGCACGATGGACCTTGTCAGCACATTTTGATGATTGCGCCACGGGGTATGGGAAAAACGACGCTCGTGTTGCGCGTGGTTGCGGATGTGCACAACGACAAAGCAT
>JANORL010001170.1:0-13111 GCA_031415295.1 Polyangiaceae bacterium
TTGTAGAACGGGAGCGCCTGATCGAGGATTCCCTTCATCGACGGGCCGCCGCGACCACCTTGCGCCGCCACGAGGTTCGTGTCGGTCAGCTTGATCTCGTCCTTGCCCGTAACAACGCCGAACTTTTGGTAAACGTTATCGGCACGATCACGCAGCTCGCGGATCTTGTTGGTGATCCAAAATTCGAGCCCTTGTGATGAGTCAGGCGAAAGGATCGGAATCGATTCTTTTTCGCTTCCATACTTGAAAGCCATGCCCATGAAGCCACGTGAAATCGTGGCTTGATCGCGACCCGTTTCACTGCCTTCGCCGAACGCTGCTTCTTGAAGGCCAGCTTCTTTCGCTGCCGCCTTCTGCTCGTCCGTCTTGGGTTCGATGATCGTGTATTTGAGTTTGCCCCCGGAGGCCGTTTCGTACTCGCCCATCAGATCGCTGAGATCCTGAATGAACGCTTCGTGCTTGGGCAAACCTCGGGTGACGTAAATATCGATCTGCAAGTCCTGCTTCAGGCCATCGTGAACGAGGCGCGCCGAACCTTTCGACAAGGTGAAGCGTTCGCTCTTCGTCATGTCGATGCGCTTGTACGCGCCAAACGAGATGACGTTCGCCATGACGAGGATCACGGCGACGAGCAGCAGATACACACTGGTCTGCGCTCGTGCTTTGGTTTTGCGTTCCATCGCCATCCTCCTCACGCCCACTTTCGTCGTTCGAGCGCTCGGAAGGCCACCATCAAGGCGCCCAGCGTGATCGAGACGAAGTAAACGATGTCACGGGTGTTGATCATGCCCTTCGAGAACGGCATGAGCCTCGAGTTGAAACTGATGAACGACACGGCCTCTCGTGCCCACGGCCACGGCAAACTGTCCGAGACGTTGCCTACGACGTGAAGGAAAAAGAGGATCACAGCGGTCAGGAAAAACGCGATCGCTTGGCTCTCGGTCAACGACGACACGAGCAAACCAATGGCCACCGCTGCTGCGCTGTAAAGCACGAGCCCAAGGTAACCGGTAAGGATGGGACCCATGTCGAGCGGTCCTAGGTTCCAGGGCCACTTGAACATCATGATCGGGTAGAGCGTCGTGGCGAGAATCAGCACGAGAACAAGGCCGAATGCGCCGAGGAACTTGCCGAGGATCACTTCGTGATCCTTCACGGGCAAAGTAATCAAGAGTTCGAGCGTTCCGCTGCGTTTCTCTTCCGCCATCACCCGCATCGAAACGACGGATGCGACGACGAGCAAAAGCCACGGTGCCAGGGCAAACAGCCCCGCCAAACTCGTGCGATCTGCCTGCCAGAAGCCACCGTTCCACCATGAGAAGAACAGGAAGCCCACGAGCAACAGACCAATGCAGATCACCACATAAGCAAGTGGTGAGTCGAAGTTCGAGCGGAACTCGCGCTTCGCGATGATGAATGTAGTTCCCATCGACGGTCAGCCCTTCTTCTTCTTGTCGTCGGACTTCTTCTTGTCGTCAGACTTCTTCTTGTCGTCGGACTTGGCCTCGTCCTCGTCGTCAGACTCGTCCTCGTCGTCGGACTCGTCTTCATCCTCGTCTTCGTCAGATTCGTCCTCGTCGGACTCGTCTTCTTCGTCGGAGGCGTCTTCGTCCTCGTCTTCTTCGGCAGCCGCAGCTTCTTCGGGTTCGTCGACGACAGTACGACCACGATCTTTGCGTTCGTCGCTTCGCGTGAGGGCCTTGAAAACGTCCTCGAGCTTCTGCGCTTCACGGCGCATTTCGAGGAGCAACCAGCCTTTGGCCACGACGAGCTGGAAGATTTCGGGGCGAATGTCGCCGTCTTGCAGACCCATGACTTGGAAGCTGTGTGCTTTGTCGTCCGTGGGCAGTTCCACGATGCTCGATACGCCGGGGAGTTTTTCCAGGGCAGCCTGGACCTCTTCGGCACTCGGGGGTTTCTTGGCCGAACCACCCTCGAAGACGCGTTTTTCGTGGATTGTCACGACGTACCGCACCTTGCCTGTACGAGCGCGGATCGTGTCCAGCGCTCCGTCAGCCACGATGCGACCCTTCGAAACAATGATCGCGCGCGCACACGCTTGCTCGACTTCGGACAAGTTGTGCGTCGAGAGCAAGATCGTGCGCTCTTTGCCGATCTCTTGGATGTAACGAATGACTTCCGCTTTTTCGTTGGGATCCAAATCACTCGTGGGTTCGTCCAGAATCAGGATCGGGGGGTTGTGCACGAGTGCTTGTGCCAATCCCACACGCTGACGATACCCATGAGACAAGTCGCGAATGTCTTTGCCTAGGCTCGTCGCCAGGCCGCAGACTTCGACGATGTTTTTCATGCGCTTACGGAACGTTGAGTGGTCAAGCCCGCGCATGTCCGCGACAAACGTTAGGTACTCCCAGACGCTCATTTCGCCATAGAGAGGCGCACGCTGGGGCAAGTAGCCGATTTTTCTTCGAACCTCGAGCGGTTCGTCGAATACGTCGTGTCCATGCACCTTCGCCATCCCAGCCGTTGCTGAGATGAAGCAGGTGAGGATGCGCATCGTTGTGGACTTGCCGGCGCCGTTCGGGCCGAGAAAGCCCACCACCTCGCCCCGGCGGACTTCGAAACTCACCTTATCCAGGGCGCGAAACGCGCCATATCGCTTGGTGAGCCCATTGGCCTCGATCATCACGTCGGTAGACAATCCGACCTCCTTGAACGATGGGGCGCAATGCTTCGCGCCCCCCTTGGTTCGCTGAAAATAGGTAAAACGCTTCTTCCGCCAATGCCACACGGCGGCGCGCTCGGCCCGGTTTTGCGAACGTTTTCCCGGGCGAACGGCGCGCATCCTAGCGGCAGAGCTATCTGTGTCAACGTCTCGTCGACTCGCGTGCCCAAAACCTCGCTTTCCCGATTTTATTCCCGCCGAATTCAAATTGATCGCGCGTCATTCGCTCCACCATGTCGACTCGTTCATGATGCGTTGCGTAAACTGCTCGTGCCGAGATGTTACGAACTCGAACGATTTGCCGAACCATCACGGAAACAGCTCCGCGGACGTGTTACGCTGGCCAAGTCTTTCTTTCCCAGCATGTTCAGCAAGTCAGGAGGTTTGGCCGATGTTCATCGATAAGCAGTGGTGTATGTTCAGTGCTGGCGCGGCGCTCGTGCTTGGGCTTTCCGTGTTCACAGGCGGGTGTCGAGAGGAGCCTCCGACGCCTGACCCGACAGGTGGCGGCGGCGAGGGCGCCACGACGGTTTCGAGTTCGTCGTCGAGCTCCGGCAACACGGGTGGAGCTGGAGGGGCTGGCGGCGGTGGCGCCGCTGGTGGCGCTGGGGGCTCAGGTCCGACATGCGGTGGACCAACGACCAAGCTTGCCCAGATCACGGATCCCAAGAACCCCGATGCTGTTGGCAAGGGACTACCCGTGAACGTCGATGGGCTCGTCGTCATGAGCCAAAAATTCCTCGTCTCGAAAAGCTCGAGCGGAACGTGCCTCTACGGCGTGTTCGTTTCCGAGCCGGGCCTCACGGAAACCGCGCCGTACTCAGGCATCATGGTTCTGGCCAAGGGTTCACCCGCGGTCATTCCTCCTGGTCAAAACACGGCGTATTGCGGCAAAATCAGCAATCGCTTTGCCGACGATCCTCTTCCCGGTGACGTGATTCCGGATGACATCAAGCCAGGTGACGTCGTGAACGTTTCAGGCACCGCCGACTCGTTCTTGCTCAATGCCTGCGCGGCTGAGATGAACGGCAGCAAGGTTCCCCAGAAGCAGATTTCGTTCGCGTGCAAGTTCGAGAAGACCGGCATGACCGTGACGCCGCCAGCGCCTCACGTGTTCACATTGCCCGAAGACATCGCCAAACTCGGTTCGCCCACGGATTTGGCGTTCCACGAGCAATGGGGTGGCGTCAAAGTTCGCATCGGTGCGGAATCGACGGTTGTACCGCAAGCCGATCCCGGTGGAGGTAGCGGCATGGTCGTTGTCGGCAAATTCGGCATCATCAAGCTTGCCAACGGCGTCCCGAACGATCCCATGAAGCCCAACGTCAACGTCGGCAACAAGCTCTACTATCGCGGCTATGACAAACAGACTTGTTACTCCGGCCCGATGTACTCGAGCGTGGACATCAAGTTTACGGCCATCGACGGCTTCAACTACCTCAACTACTGCACGTGGGATGTCGAGCCGAACAACAAGTGCGTCGACTTCGCCCCGCCGAGCGAGGATTGCAGCGGCGTAGTTTGTCAGTAACGTATGGTCGTCTCGAAAACCACCACCCTGGTTGGTCATTGGCACGTCATCTCGCCGCGTTGGGACGGATTCGCCGTGCGGCCTGATGAAACCGACGGGGGTAAGGTTCTCGGCATCGCCGACCTCATCCCCGCGGGTTGTGAAGAGCGCAAAGGCACCTGGCGTATCGTCGTCGAGTTTACGGCGGACGACTCATAGACCCCACACCGCGTTCAACGTTAGGCTGCCGGGCAATATGGCGGTCCGTCGCACGAACATACCGTCTCAACCATTGAACGACGCACTGAGCGCGTTGTTGAGCCTTTCCGGGTCCTTTACGCGTAGCCACACGGGTGGCGTTTTTTCGGAAGTGCTCGCGAGCGTCTTTGCAGGAACGGGCCTTCGTTCGGGTGTCGTGCACGAAGCGACTTCCACCGGTCTCGAGCTCGTGGCCGAAGAGGGTTTGCCCCCGGAGCTGCGGACGCACATTGGATTGATGTCATCCGCAGTTCCACCGTGGTTTGTCGTCCAGCACGCCGTCAAAAGGCGGCGCACCACCGTCGTGGAGGATGCGGCTTCGATGTTTGGCGAGCGCGTTCCCGCGTCGGTTCTTCGTAATGCCGGCTGGAATGCGCTTGCCTCCGCACCCATCGTCATCGGTCGCGACATTCTCGGTGCGGTCACCGTGGCCGCTCCATCGAGTGAACTGCTCAGTCCGCAACGCCTCGCCATGTTGGAGACCGTGGCGAATGTCGTTGCGCTGTTTCTCGCCCGCGAGAAGAGTTTGTCGGAGGATGCTCCGTTGACGGAAAGTCCGCGATCACTCAACGACGTCGAGGAAAAACTGACGCGTCTCGCGACGCACGGGGTACTGGCACTGGGTTTTGCCGACGATTTACGTACTGTTTCGTCCCAACTGGCATCGTTCATCGTGCATCAAGAGCAGTGGCTGGAACAGTTGCGCGTTCGTCATCCAGGAGCGGCGCCCGTCATTCGAGATCTCGAACCGTTGCAAGAAGAAGCGGCGAGCGCGCTCATGTTGACGCGCATGAGTGGAGGCCGATTGCTTGCAGCGCTTGACGAAAGCGCCACCGAATTGATCGACACCGGGTCTGTCGTGTACGATGTGGTCGGTCATGTCGAACCGACGGCGCTCGCGCGTAATGTCGATATTCTCGTCGCCGTGCAACCTAGTTCCGACCCTCTCATTCTCGGCAAACGCAGCGAAATTCGACAACTCGTGCTGGGACTCGTCACGGATGGCATCGATGCTTGCGGCCGCGAGGACAAACCTGACCATCTCGCGATTCCCGCCCCGCAGATGCAGATCGTTTCGATCTCCGTGACCCGTGAGAAAAACAAAATTTTGCTGGCCGTCGAGCATTCAGGCAAAGGTACATCGACGGAACACCGCCAAACGACACGGCTCCGGTCAGCACGCCCAAAGGAATCGCTGGGCCTGCTACTCGCACGCAATATCGTCATTTCCCACGGCGGATCTCTGGAAGTGATTCGGTCGGATCTAGGAGGCCCGCTCGTGCGTGTCGTTTTACCCGCCGCACCACCACCTTCGTCAAGACGATCCAAAGGCGGACCGACGTCGTCCAAACGTTCACGAGCGGCCATGGAGGCGATTCGGGCGCAACCCTCGACGCAACGTGATGGTTGGACTGCCAAACCCAACGTTATACGTGGCGAGCAACCTGTCCCTATCCGGGCACCCGCCCCAAGTTCCACCACGTCCGAGGATGCCCCCGCTTCCGATGTCGACATCCTCGCGTCGACGGAACGAGGTTCTGCCTTGGCTGCATCGCTCAATTCGGTTTCTCCCCGAGGCCCTATTTCGGTGATCATCACCGGGGGCAGCAGTGCTCCACCATCAACGCGAAGACGTGGTCAATCCGGAGCAACGAGCAAAAAACGCGGCTAGATTCGTTTGTCTACAAACGATCTACTTCAATAACCCCATATGTATTGAGCGCGTAAGAAGATTGAAATGGTCTGGTCGACGTCGTTTTTGTTGCCAAACAGCAGCACGCCATAACGCCCGCCCGCACCGATCGAAAACTTCCGGTTGACTTGGTAATCGAGTCCAAACGTTGCCGAGGGTCCAAAACGAAGCGTCGTGCATGATGCCGAATCCGTCGCGATACACGGCTCTTGTGCAGAAACTCCGTAAGCTCCGAGCGTGACTCCGATCCACGGAACCCAGCGCAAGACATCGAGTACGTACGCGACGCCCACGCCTCCGCCGCCAATGAACACCGGGGCCGCGCCAGGATGCGCGCTCATGTCGACATGTCCGATGACGTTCCACGCATCGGTGATGCCGTAGCTGAGACTCAAGTTCGTTCCGAAACCGGGAAGCGCAGCGGGCGTGATCGCCGTGCCGCCGCCGTTGACGAAGTGCGTATAACCAGCGCTCAAACCGGCTTGCCACTGATGCTCGTACGCACTCGCTTCAGACGAAAAAGCGGCCACGAGACCCAACGGAAAAAGCAGTGAAAACAGCGCTCGGCAAGCTCGCATGTCCGAGCGTGTAGCATGTTTTCGGAAGTGATTCAGATGTCGAGGTGCCGAGTGAATTCGTAGTTGGGCACCTCGGCAGCGACTTTGCAAAGCGTGTGGAAGCGTGCGTCCCAAGTCGCCGCGGTTGCCGCATCACCACGCATGCGTGCGGCTTCGGCGCGAGCAAACGCATACGATCGCAAGGAAAAACGTCGTTGGTCCAGTGCAAGAAGTGCGTCCAGCCAAACTTCGGGGTCGCCTTCGGACGGATCCAATAGACGGGTCGCTAGAAACGAGTGCACAGAAAGCCACGGAGGAGCGTCACCGCGTGATCGCAGGGCCGCCCAACGACCCGCTCGACGTAACGTTGGATCCTCCATCGCTAAGCTCGCCCAAGGTGCCAACGCGTTCTCGATGAGCGCGCGTTGTTTGTCATGGTCACCCGCACGCCATGGTTCCAGCGGATGGGCAAACCCCATCGTCGCGAACGGAGTTGCCGAGTTCAAATCTTTCAGCGATGGGGAAGGCACTTTCAACTTGCCCACGGCGGCCAGCATCCACCGAGCACGCGCAAACAAACTGGGATCGTTCGCCGCCGTAGCAAATTCTGTCGCACGTTGCGCCGCTTGTTCCGCAACGTCCTTCTTGCCCAGCGACATCGCGAGTTCCGATTGCTGCACCGAAAAGGACCCCAGGATCCTGTTGGCCAGGGCGTTTCCGTTGTGAGCGACCGCTCCATCGATGTCCAAAACGGCAAACGCCTTTTCACGATCCCCGCTCAACCAAAAAATGTTGGACCTCAAAAGACTGCGCACGTAGTTGCTCAGGTCGAGGACATGCGTGGCGTCATCCGCTGCCGCCAAAGCACCATCCACGTTGCCATCTCGCGTGAGCGAAGCCGCAGCTTCCAGAAGAAGCGCACCACGCAACGCCTCGAGCTCCTGACGCAAGCGCGAGTTCTTCGCCTTCCGCTCGTCGTTCTCGCTGGCCTCGGGTTTAGCCTCGGGTTTAGCCTCGGGTTTGTCCGAGGAATCGGCGAGTTTGGCTACGAGTGTTTCGACGGTATGTGCAGCAACGAGAAACGTCGTTCCCGGCAGAAGCGCTGGCGGCTCGGACTCGCCAGGTGCTGGGCGATGATCGGTGACCCATTCGAGCGCCGTCAGTGTGATCGATGGCTCGAGAGGAACTTCGTCGAACTTAGGTTTGGAATAACGAACGATTTTTTCCGCGTCCTGATTCGATCCCGTTGTCAACAACGCGGCGAGCAATGCCAGACGTGCTCCGGGATTACGCGGTCCGCCGTCGAGCAATCGTATGACTGTTGCTTCGGCTGCCGTTGGCGATGCGTCTCGTGCTGGCGTATTCGCAAGACGCATTCTCAACAGCGCTCGCTGCTCCACAGCGTTGGCCGCTCCAGCATCCGACTTTGTCGGCACGGGAGGTGGTGGCAGGTCGCGTTTGGCCAAACACGCCGTCAAGAGACCGCGAACTTCGCCGTAGTTACGTGACAACGCTTCGTACTTCCGCGCCGCCCGATCGTCCTGGATAAACGCCAGTAAACTCGCGCCCTTCTCGGGATCCGGCCCCAAACACAACACCGCCGCAACGGCTGAACGGATGTCGGGATCGCGTGGATCATCCACCGCGTATCGCTTCGCAAGCGTCTTCATTTTTTCAACGTCGCCAGTCAGCAACGCTGCGCGCAACGTCGACAATCGCACGCGCCAGTTGAACCACTGTTCACCGCGTTCCAACAGCGTTTGTCGATCACCCAACTCGTCCGCTTCCCGCCCGAGATCCGGTGCACCCACGGATGGACCGAGTTCCTTCATCACCAAACGAGTGGACCCGTTTTGTATGATCGTCGTTTGGTGTTCGATCGCTTCAGCAGCGTGCACGAGAGCTTCCCGTCGAGGTTTGCCCACGGCAGCATCGACGTACTCATTGTGCGTGATTCGTACGCGAATTTCTTCGGCCCGGTAGCGCGCTCGGTTCGCCGTCCAAGGCAATCGTGCCGGGACGCGTAGAAATCCAAGGGCCGATTCACACCTCGGTGTTTCGGCACCTCGCGGCTCGGCGTAGGACGCGAGGCATTCGTGCGCCTGCTTCGTGCCATGGGCGAGAAGGGCTTCAGGGATCGCCACGGCAAGCACGCCGAAGAGGCACACGCCAACGCCTACGAGCGTCTGACGCGAGATCGTTCGCTTTCGTAGGATTGTTCGCCCCTGCGCTGTGTCGGTCACAGGCCTTCTCTATACGATTTGCGCGCGAACAGCATGAATGCTGCACCGAACTACACGACGATCGAGATGCCAGCGGCGATGGAAACGAGGGCTGTCAGCGTTTGGAGGTATGGAATCAACGCCGGAGACAACCGCGTCAGGGAACGCATGGGCAGCGCCAAAAGCGTTGCAGCAAGCGCCATTCCAAGAAACGCTGCAAAACTGAATACAGCGACGAATACGAGCGCTCCAGCGGGCGTGCTCATCGTGCTCGCCACCAGCAACGTGAGCGCGGCCGTACCCGAAGCTCCATGCACAATGCCAACCACGAAAGGGCGTCGATTGGATGTTTTATCTGGTTTGTCCTGGACCTTGCCGCGTTTGATGAGCGTGTGAACGCCAAGGCCAATCAGCATCACGGCCACGGCGACATCGAGCACACTGGCAATTCGCGGCGGCACGGAAACGCCCGCCAATACGAGCGATCCAGTCGCCACCATGAGCACCACGGCGTGGCCAAGACCCCAAAGCGCTCCCGATCGAGCAGCCCGTGCAACCGTGCCTCCGCGCGATATGAACGTGCATACCGCGGCCACGTGATCAGCCTCGAACGCGTGCTTCACACCCAGTCCCATCCCAAGCACGGTCGCCGCTAGAACCGACATCGCCGCCGACCGTAGCACACGGCTCATCGATCGTGCTACGCGCTCATTTCACGTAGAGGGAAGTTCCATCTGTCGCCCAAGGGTCGCCAGTTCTTCACCCACCAGTGCCGCAAGCAAATCTGGCGCTTCTGAAAGGTCCTCTGCCTCGCGAATGGGCAGGTCGAGGCCTCTTGATAGGGCCGCTCGCGCACCAAATGCCGCTTCACGTACGGAGGGGGCCGTGCCGACGAGGTCTTGAATCGACGTCACGCCGTGCTCCCGAATGCCACACGGGATGATCCACGAAAACGCGGCCAGATTGACCGTCAGGTTCAGGGCAAACCCGTGCATCGTCACCCACCGCGACAAACGCACACCAATCGCCCCGATTTTAGCCAAGTCCTCCGCCCATGGCGACCCCGCCCACTCCGAAGGTTTGGCCCGGTCAACCCATACACCGATCCAACCATCCACGACGCCGGCTTCCACACCAAGCTCGCGAGCCATCAAAATCATCACTTCCGATAACGATCGAACGTATTTCCGAACGTCCTGACGATCCGGCGCCAAGTTGACGATGGGGTAACAAACGAGCTGCCCAGGGCCGTGATATGTCACGTCGCCACCGCGCGCCGTGTGCACCACATCCACGCCAATATCCGCATACGCCGTTTGTCCCATCAAAAGGTTTGTCTCTTTTGCGGACCTGCCAAGCGTCACCACAGGCTCGTGTTCGACGAGCAGAATCACGTCCGAAATATGACCATCGGCGCGTAATGCCACGAGTCTCTGCTGCAGTTCGTGCACCGGCGCGTAACGCTTTCGACCTATAAAAACAGTACGAATGGGCTCTCGAACGCTCGACACGCCGGCTACGCTGGCACCTTGACGCCCGTAGCGCGACATTCATCACGGTAGTTGTCGATGTTCTCTGTGAAGTTTGCCGCCAAGTCGGGATCGAACTGCGTCGACGCACATCGCTCGATCTCCGCCAACGCCACTTCATGCGGCAACGCTCGCCGATAGGATCGATCGCTCGTCATCGCGTCGTAGGTATCCGCGATCGAGATGAGCCGCGCGATGAGCGGTATGTCGTTGCCCTTCAGCTTGAGCGGATATCCACGCCCGTCCCACCGCTCGTGATGCAAAAAAACGCCAGGAATGAGGGGATGCAAAAACTTGATCGGATCGAGGATATCCCGCCCGAAAATAGGGTGTTTTTTGAACACCTCGTATTCGTCGTTCGTGAGTTTGCCCGGCTTGTTCAGGTTCAGCACGCAGCCAATCTTGCCAATGTCGTGCATCAACGCGCTTTGCCGAACGATCTCGATTTGCTCCGGGGACAAACCTAACTGTTTGGCTAAGTAGACCGCATAAAGCGCCACGCGATCGGAATGCCCCGACGTGTAACGGTCCATTTTGTCGATCGCTTTGGCCAAACCCTGGATCGTCTGTTGAAACGTGTCCTGCAAGTCTTGGAACAAGCGCGCATTCTCGATCGCCGCCGCTGCACGCGAAGCGATGATGCTCAAAAGCTTCCGTTGCCCCTCTTCGAACCGCCGAATCTTCGTGAACGAGGCGAGCGCGATGAAGCCCATGAATCGAGGACCAATGCGCAAAGGTACCGCCACCAGCGACGACAACGGTACGTCGGGTAGCGCAACGAAAAACCGTAGACCTCGCGTTGATTGCTCGAGCAGCGTCTGCTCCGCGCGTAAATGTTCAATGATTTTTTCGTGATCGAGGGCCCCGAGGTTTGTCTCTTCGGAAATCAACGACGAACGAATGTGCTGCCGCTCGAAAAAACCACCCTCGCCATTGGAGAGCCACGTCGAAACTAGGTCGCTCTTCACCTCGGACAAACAGCTCTCAGCGACCGTCTCCAGTACTTGGTCGAGCGACAAACTTGCCTGAATCGCTTCGCTCACCTTGTAGAGGCTCAACGCTTCCCGCAGACGCATGTTCTCTGCGGCCATGCGTCGTTTCTCGAGGCCGCGGTGTACGACGTGCATCACTTCGTCCACTTTGAACGGCTTCAGCACGTAGTCGTACGCCCCGCGTTTCATCGCATCGATCGCCGTTTCGACCGTGCCAAACCCCGTCATGATCACCGTCAACGCATCGGGCGCCGTCTTGCCCATCTCATCGAGCAATGCGATCCCGCCCATCTTCGGCATCTTCAAGTCGCTGATGACCAGGTCGTACGAACCTCGCGCGAGTTCTACGAGGGCCGCCGCGCCGTCTTCCGCCGTGCGCACCACGTACCCCTCCATGCTCAGGAAATCCGCGAGCATGTCGCGAATCACCTTCTCGTCGTCGACGACAAGTATGCGCGGGCAATCCTCGGTCACAGATGGCACCACGTCAGGTTATCAGATCTCGTCAATGGGCCGTTCGAGAGAGCGGGTGGGGAACATGCACGAGTCGCACGGCTAGAAGTCGTCATCCGAAACGATCGCGTGACGATTCGTCTGCGGGGCTTCGTCCAGATCTGGCACGGGCGACACACCTGCTTCGCTTGCCGGAGGTCGCTCAGTGATCGTCGGTGCGTACGAAGGTCGTGATGGAGGGGGCGGTGCGAGCGAATCTGGAATCGCTTGCGAAATGGGTTCGGCAAGCAATTCGGGCGGGTACGAGCTCGAATGAGCAGGCGGCGGTGGATCACTAAGAGGCGTCAGACGCGGTTGCGATGGCCGAGACGAACCCGTCGGATCACCTGGCAACATCGACGACGCCCGCTGCTCACCGAGCGCATGCTTCTGCTCGAGGAACTTCAGCACGTTCGCACCCGTGGAACGTTCGAGCGTCCCGCGCAGATCGCCTGGCAACGTCGACTCGATCAACAGCTTCGCACCCGTACGTGGGTGCGCGATCTCGATGCGAATCAGATGCACGAACGATCGATCCAAGCCGTGCTTCTCTTCGAAGTATCGATTCGTTGCTACGTGTCCGTAACGTTCGTCCCCAAGAACCGGATGCCCGATAGCCGCCAAGTGACGACGAATCTGATGCGGTCGATGTCCGTCCGGAATCACGCGCAAAATCGAATGCCCAGACGCAACAGCGAGACGTCGATAACGCGTTCGCGCCAGGTAACTTCGACCCGATTCACGAAGATCGCGCGCGATCGCTCCCTTCGTTGGTGTCACGCCTTTCGCCGCCACCAAGTAAATCAAACGACCACTCGTCGCGAGTGCTGTGGCCCAAAGCTGCCGAGCCACTTCGTTGCGCGCGAAGATGCATAACCCGCTCGTTCCCGTGTCCAGCTTGTTCACCACTTTCAAGCTCGAAACACCGGACAAACGCAAACAACGTTGCATCAACGACGTCACGTATTCCGGCTGATTCTCCACCGGCTCGTGGGGACCTTTTTCCACGACGATCACATCATCGTCGTCGTAGATCACGCGCGGCGCAACGGGTGGAGCGCGCTTCAATACCGCGATCGTTTCCACCTCTTCCGTCAGCGGAATCATGTCGAGCGGAATGAGTTCACTCGACGTGTATCCTACGCGGCTGAAGTGATCGAGGTCGCGGGCGA
>JANORL010001171.1:0-1583 GCA_031415295.1 Polyangiaceae bacterium
TCTTGATGATGCTCATGTCCCCTCCGGAGTGCCACCATCCAAACGACGAACCATGACGGGGACTTCTGCTTCCACATTACGAAGCGACCATTGCGCCTTGAACTTGCGCAACATCGAATTCGGCGGCTCTCGCTCGAGGTCCGGATCGAGAGGGTCGTGGAGCAGCGGCGGGCGTGGTGCCGCTTCGAGCGGTCCATATTGCAACCCTGCCTGCACCGCGACTTTTTCTGCAGCAATCTTCTCCCACGTGTCCAAAAGATCGCCCACCCGGCTCGTCATCGCTGCACCGAGCTCGTCCCGCTCCGCCTGGTCGATATCTTTCGTGTGGTTGCGAGCCCGCTCGGCCAGTGCCGTCGAGATTGAGCCGAGACGCGATCGATATTGCGCCACGTCCGCCGCTCGCGCCGCCGCCGTCAGCGCCGGTTCCCCATGCCGGGCCATCGCCACGAGCACCGCCGCAAGCCCTCGATCGATCGCTCGCGGCGCAAAAGGCGTCACGCTCGTCGCTTCCACCGCACGATAAAAACTCGCGTGATACGCCTCGAACCGCTCATAATGCGATCGATCCCGGGGTTTGTGCACGTTGAGCAACGTCACGACCAACCCCGGTCGTTGTTCGTCACGGCCAACGCGACTCGTCGCCTGAATGTATTCGGCCGATGTTTTCGGCTGACCGAGAACCACCATCAGACCAAGACGCGTGATATCGAGACCCACCGAAATCATGTTCGTTGCCAGCGCGACGTCGACACGCCCGTCTTCGGCAAATGGCAACGCCAGCCGACGCTTCGCTTGCGCCACTCGGTTCGTCGGCTCGCGCGACGTCAGCTCCACCGCCTCGAATTGAATCGTGCGGTCCACGAACGGCGAATTGGTTTGGCCAATGCGACGGTGACGAAAGTAGCCCTGCAATCGACTGCGGACTTCATCCTCCACAATGCGCCGGCTACCGCCGAGTTCGCGTAACGCATTAAAATATCCGAGCAGCGTCATGTACGGATCGCCCGGATTCTTTGAATTCGCAGCGCCCCCTGCGGCGTCGTATTGGCATTTCGCGGCCGACAGCAACGCCAAATAGCTGCGCAACAGTACAACCTTCAAGCTCCGCCCCTGCGCAGCGACACCCACGTACAACCGCGGATTCTTATCCGGAGCCGTCCGCGCAAAAAACGAATCGAGCCGATCCGGACCTGGTGGCGGAAACACGTCGACCTGCGTCCGCCCGAACAATGCACGCACCTGCGCTTCGGCGCGGCGCACCGTGGCCGTCGACGCCACGATTTTTGGAAGAACCTTCTTATCGCCGATCTTGCGCTCACACAACGCTTCCACCGCGGTTTCGTACAGCCCCATCATCGTTCCGAGCGGCCCGCTGATGAGATGCAGTTCGTCCTGGATGATCAGGTCCGGCGGCAACAGTCCCCGAAGTTTTGTTCCCCCAGGACCATCGCTTGGACCATAAAAGCCAGCAGAGTCGTAGCGATCGACCTTGCCAAACAGTTTTCCAGGCGCCCCGAGCCACGGTAACGATGCCAGTTTGTCCACCGTCGCCAAGATAAAACACGGCAACCGCCGATAGAGCG
>JANORL010001172.1:0-8428 GCA_031415295.1 Polyangiaceae bacterium
ACGAGCTGCGTGGATCTGCAGACAAACGAATCGAATTGCGGAAAATGCGGTACGTCCTGCCCCAACGTGACCGATGGGCAAGCCACCTGCATGAACGGAACCTGCGGTTTTAATTGCAATACCGGCTTCATGAGCAATGGCGTCGCTTGTCTCGACATCGACGAATGCGCACTCAATACGGACAATTGTAATGGGAACGCGACGTGTGTCAATACGCCGGGTTCGTTTGGTTGTTTGTGCAATACGGGGTACAGCGGCAATGGCATAACGTGCACCGACATCAATGAATGTGCGCTCAACACGGACAATTGCGATCCGAATGCTACCTGCGCCAACACCCCCGGTTCGTTCACATGTACCTGCAATGCCGGATCCATTGGCAATGGTACGTTCTGTATCGACGTGAATGAATGCGCCGATAATACGGACAATTGCGATACGAACGCGACGTGTACCAATACGCCAGGGTCGTTCACGTGTATGTGCAACGCTGGGTATACGGGCAACGGGTTGACCTGCACTGATATCGACGAATGCTCCCTGAATACCGACAACTGCGATACCAACGCGACGTGCACCAATACGCCAGGTTCGTTTACCTGCACGTGTAATGCCGGTTATACGGGCAATGGTGTGATCTGCACCGACATCAATGAATGCACGACGGGCATGAACAATTGCTCGGCTCCTGCAACATGCGTGAATACGCCCGGATCGTATACGTGCCAATGCCTTCCGCCGGGCGCCATGTGCAGCGGGGTGTGTACGGATCTGGATACCAACAATTCCAACTGCGGCGCATGTGGCACGACGTGTACCGCGAGCCAAAATTGTGTCAATGGCACGTGTGTAGGCACGGGGAACCTTCAACTCACGTTGGTTTGGAACAACCCCGGCGATATGGATCTTCACGTCAACACGCCAAGCTTGAAGCATATTTATTACGGCAACAAGGGGCCAAATGCCGGGACCGACTTCGGGCAGCTCGACGTCGATGACCTTTCGGGCACGGGTCCCGAGAATATCTTCTGGGCCACTGCTTATGTGCCTCCGACGGGCATGTACCAAGTATGCGTCGTTCCGTACACCATTTCGGGAAGCACGACGTATACGCTGACGATCAAAAGATCGGGGCGCCCAGATCTGATCCTGACAGGCACGAAAACGGTGTCGAATGTGAGTTCGGCATGCGACACGCTTTCGCCGAACTTCGTCACTTCATTCGCCTTCCCGTGACCTCGTTCGTTACAACAGCGGCGCGCCCTGTTACGGCGCGCTGACGTTGCGCGATAACGAATCATCTTCAATAGGCAATATCCAGCGACTTGGCAGCAGAGACTCATGCTCTTCTGCCAAGTTCGTCGTCGGATCGATGAGTCTCTGACTCGGGCGTCCGTTCATTGTCACAAACGCATCCACCCGAACTTCGACCTCCCGCCCCTGTCGCCGCTCATTCTTTGCAATGAATTGCGCAAGTTCGAGGATCATATCGGGGCTCGTGGACATCATTTTGACTTGGAGCGGAGACAGATAACGAGCTGGCTCCACGACGAACTTACGACCGGTTGCTTTGTCGCGCACGTGGTACTCGACAAACCCTACTTTTTCCACCAGCATGACGCGCCAAGCAAAACGAAATCCTTCTTCGGTCCACGCGGTATTGCCAGGATACAAGAAGCGTCGCAATGGCAGCGCAATTTGCACGAGAACGTGCACCGCGAGTAGAACGACGACCAAACTTTGCATTCGGGAAAGATGTGGCGCCGCGGGTAGGACGGGTATCGAATCTAGCGGCGTTTGGGCGGTCCATCGCCATTTCCAGGGAGCGAACGACAGAAGTTTTCGCGGCCAATTCGGAGGGAAAAAGACGAGCGCCGAACCGCTCATCACCCAAGGGAAAACACCGATCGGAAAAAGATATCCGGTGATCGCGTGAAATATGACAACCATGACGTAGGCATAAGGACGGGCACGCTTATTGAGCAGGAAAAACACCACGGAAAGGTCAAATGCCGCTCCGAAGAAACTTGCCGCCCTGGCGACCCAATGTTCGGCGAGTAAGGGTCCAACGAAAGGAATGTCGGTATGCGCGGCGAGCCAAATACCAAGGGGTTCGCCGCGCAGCAACCAATCAGATCCGAGCTTCGCGAAGCCGGCAAAAAAATAGACGATACCAATTTGGAAACGCAGGAGCCAAAGGTTCCACGCGGGAGCCGTATCGCGCCGCAAATGGGGGTTTCGTAGTACATCAATCGACGCGGCGTGGTGCAGCGGCATGAAGATCATCAACAGCGCAAGCAAACTGACGAGGTAATAATGATTGAGGTACGTCGCCTTTTCGACGATTTCCACATACGTGAAGGTCACGAAAAAGAGCACTGCGGCGGCGCGATAGAAGAGGCCGAGCATAACGAGTAAACTTGCCAAGCCGAGGACGGTAAAATGGATGTACATTCCCATTCCGGGCCAGGGTGATACCCACGAGAAACCTAGCCAGTGGAAATGGAAGGGTGGAGCTACGTAAATGTCGCGGATCCACCCGTAGGACCAGAAACGCAAGACGCTGGCGAACATGAGTGCGCCGAAAAGGATGCGAAACGCAACCAGCGACGAGTTGTCGATGGGCTGAAATAACGATTGCGCCAAGCGATAGCGCGTCGGAGCTTCAGTCGCCATCACTATCGTTCAAGAGGATGCTGACGCCAAGCACGCTGGCAACGTCCGTGGACAAACGAATGCGTAATGCGCGAATGGCCGCATGGGCAGCGATGATGGAATCCGGGTGGGCGGCGATGGACGTGCGCAAAGGCTGCGGAATGGCCGACACTTTTGATAACGCTTCCGTTAATGCCTGTTTGACGGCTGTATCGATGGCGGAACTCCTGGCATTCACCAATACGGTCAAACCTTGCCCACTTTTATCACCGTGGCGGCCGAAATAGACTTCTTCGACGCCGTGCAAGTTTTCTAGCAAATCATCCAAGGAATGGTCGCTAAACCGCGATTCGACGAGCAACAGATCTGGACTACCGGTGTTCAGTCCCAGCGGCCCGGAAAGCTTGTTTTCATTGGTCACTTGCAAAGAGGCATTGAGCAAATTGACCACACGACCAATAGCAGCTTGCCCCGACGTAAAGGTCGTGCTGCCGCTTCCTGCATTCGCAACTTGATCGACGAATCCACCGCCCGTGGGGCTCCATGCGGCTTCGAGCGCTGCTGCGTCGTTCGCAAAAGCCTCGCCAAGCGCGCGTGTATACGCACACCGCTGCGTAGCCTCGGCGTCCATCCCGCCAAGGGACAGAAGAATCGCAGCATTTCCAGCACTGGGATCGAATATCAAATATTCAAGCGCCGGCGAACCTTTGGAACTCGTTCCGAGGGACGCGATATGTTCGGCGGTAATGGGCTCCGGCGCGCTCGTGATGGCCAATTCAATGGTATCCGGACGTACGGGCCAAAAATCGATCGCGCTCCCGATACGTAAATCTTCGGCTGGGCCAAACCTCAACATCTCGGCGTGTTTCCAAGGTGCTCGCGCCGCACGCCACGCAGCTTGCGCGGCATTTAAATTGGCCTCTGTAGGAGCATCACAAAATGCAGCTATGGTCGTTTTTACCGTCGCCGCACCGGCCGCCACTTCACTTTGCCATGGTCGCATGACGACATTGGCTAAATCGCGAATCACTGCGCGTTGCGCGGTATCGTCTTCCGCCGGCGGAGAACAACCTGCGAGCGTTGCCAGCGCGACGAGCAACCATTCACATTGTTTCGAGCGATTTTTCGTCATAACGACTCCACGAAACGCAGGACAGCTTGCCGCTGGTCGCGCGGCATTTCTTGAAATGCCTTGCGCGACGCTTCTGCCTCGCCACCATGCCATAACACAGCTTCTAGCACGCCGCGCGCGCGACCGTCGTGGAGCAAGTTCGTGTGCCCATTGACCACTTGGAGCAGACCAACGCCCCAAAGTGGCGGCGTACGCCATTCTTGCCCATCGGCCTCGAAATCCGGCCGACCGTCCGCCAATTCTTTGCCCATGTCGTGCAGAAGCAGGTCGGTATAAGGTCGTATCGTTTGATTCGACAGCTCCACGAATCCGTCAATCGTTCCGGTATGCTGCACGGCCGTATGACACTTTGCACATCCGGCTGTTTCAAAAAGCTGTTTGCCTTGCAAAACCTCGGGATTTTTCCAATCGCGTCGAGCTGGCGGGGCCAAGGTTTTCGAATAAAACGTCACGGCATCGAGAATGTGCTCGCTACATTCGGGATTGCCGCCATCGGGAGCGGCGCTACAATCATTTTCTGCTGCCGTGCATTCTTGCGTGGGGAAAATCGACGTTGAAATGCCCATGTCCCCAAGAAACGCACCTGCCGTTTGTGCCGCGAGGTTCGGTTGATTCGCCTTCCATCCGAAACGACCGAGCGTGGGTTTTCCGAGCATGGAATCCCAAACCATATTGGGTCGGCCTGAAATTCCATCGTGGTCCGTATCGTCTGGGTCCGCGGCGGAAAAAATGTCGCTTTCTGCAATCGCCTCGAGCAACCCGAGACCAATCATTTGCGGGGCGACGCGTGGTGAGCGCATGACTCCGGCCGACATTTCACCGCGTGCAAGAGCGAACGAATATGTCGGGCGGCGCAACGTGAATGGTTCGCCGTCTGGAAATACCCCTGTTACATCCTCGTAGGAGACAAAAGCATTTCCTTCAGCAACGACGCCGGGAATGGCCTTCGGCTGCAGTTGTCCCCCATAAATAGATTCAGGTGCGGGACTGCCGTTTGTAGTTTGGCCTGGAACACTGAGTCGCACGAGCACCGACGACAAAGGTTCCATCGCATTCTCGGGAGGACTGCCGCGTCCATCCAAAAGGTGGCAACTCGAGCACGAACGAGCATTGTAGAGCGGCCCGAGCCCATCGCGCGCATCGGTTGACGAAGGCGCAATGACCCAGTTTTCCTTAAAAAACGAATTACCGACGAAAAAGGTGCTTCGTCGCTCCGGAGCCATGTTGCGTGCCGACAGTGAAAATGCATTCGGCGAAGTATCGAACACGGTTGTTTCCCCGCCGGAAAGTTCTTCGCCCGGCTCGGATTGCAATCCGTCGTTTTGCAAAGGCGCTTCCGCACCGCATCCCACGAGCGACAGCACGATAGCTGCACCAATCAACCTGCAACGCATGGCATTCACTCCTCGATGTTAAGCGATATCCCGAGGAGAATCGCGATATCCACGATGGTCGTCGTTTGTGCACGTAGCGCCTTGATTGCCGCGGCGATGCGTTGCCGTCCTTCAGCCGTATCCGCGCCCTTCATGGCTTGATCGAATGGCCCCGGAATGGCTTCGATAGCGACAATGGTCGCCGCGAGTTGCGATTGCATTCGTTGATCGAGCGCCGAATCACGTTCGCGAACGATTTCATCGAGTCCGGGAACGTCGAGATTATCGTATTGGCCCAGATACACATTTTGAATCGAGCGTGCATTGTTTGCCAAATCGACGAGCGTATTGTCGCTGAAACAAGAATGTTCGTCTTCCTGTTCTTTCGTGTCGTATGCGACTTGCATACGTTCTCCGGCGAGCTCGGCACCGCTCAAGCTGCCGATTCCAAGCAGAATGCGACGCAGTGCTTCTTCAGGTGTCAACTTCACGAACGACGACCTGTAGGCACCTCCTTCGGCCCATTCTGCAACCACCGGAGTAAAATCGTCGAGCAGGAGTTTTCCGGTCGTGCGCAGATACATGCCGCGGCGATCCTGATTCGTTGCCGTTCCATTGGCCCCAACGACGTAATCTGTAAACGGTCGATCACCGGGGCCATTGGTGTTCTTGTCTTGTCCCCAAAGCAAGAATTCAATCGCGTGGTACCCTGCAGCAATATTTTTCTCGCCCTCTTTCTCATTGAGCGAAATGAGCAGTGGTTGGTCGATTGTCGGGTACGTCAGAGGATCGTTGATGATTCCGGCAGAAGGTGCTCCGTCGACGTAATCAATGTACGCTTCATCCAGTGGCCACGCATTAATACGAGATTCGGGGCCGTCGGTATCGTCGATAGGTCCGCCATAAAATCGAAATGCTTCTGATTGACCATAAGGCCGACGCGCATCGAGCCACGCCTGTTTGGCAGCAGAAAGGGTCGAGTCTGAAGGATTGGCGATGAGTGCCTCGAGATTCGTATCAATGGTTTTAGCTCCGTCAATGACGTCATTGTACGTCGCAAAGACGAGCTGAGCGTATCCCTCGACAACCCTGGGGGCGCTTTGGGCAAGCGGAGCAGGCCCCGAAGTTTCGCTGGGCCCGCAACCGACCAGAAAACCCATTGCGGCAATCCCAGCGTGACTCCCAAACGCACGCAAAAACGCCCTCGCAGCGCCCATTTTTGCGACTAAATTCAACATACGACGAGTCTCCTGTTGAAGGTGAAAGTGATTTTCATCTTCTACCGAAGGCGATGATGTGTCAAGTAGATTTTGACCGACGCGCGGAAACCATCAAATTTACTTGGTATTTAGATGACTGTCGTGCCACGACGAGAGCGGTCGTGGGTACAATACAACCTAGCTTAGGTGCATTCTGTACATTTTCGAAGTATGGAAGCATCTTATGTCAGCACGCATGTTCGGGATATGCGTCGACATCTGCGTCGGTGTGGTTCACGTGGGTCGCCGCCATTGCAGCGGCAGAGCGAACAATCAAAAGACGCAGCGGGGGGCATCAAAGACGCCATTGGCGTCGAAATCGAAGGTCGCGGTATTCGTCAAGATACCTTGAACATGTGTTTGATCGATTGCAGTGATTTCAAGCTCGCCGTCGAAGAAGCTGCCGCCGCCACCGGGGCATTGCCCTGGAACGTCTTCAATGCCGGCCCATGAAAAACTCGAAATGATCGACATGTCGTTGAGCGCGATAATTCCGACTTTTTGTAAGGCGACCGGAATACCAATACTAATGCGGTAATGGTTTCCGCAAGGTTCGGCGGCATAAGGATCGGTACAGATTTCCGGCGTGTCGCTGATGGAGATAAAGAGCGTATTGGCATCGGGACCTCCACCTCCGCTCGATGCGGCGACCGTTGTGCCCGTGGGATTGGGCGGGCTTTGCATTTCGCTGTAAAGCATGGCGATTGTATTGGAGCTACCCGGGTTTCCGCCTGCCGTGCCCGCGCCGCCGGCGCCATTTCCCCCAGATCCGGCCGTTCCGCTGCTAGCGGTGGTCGCATTGCCACCAGAACCGCCACCCACGACTGTTGTTCCACACGCAGCGAGTAAGAATGCAGCGGCGATTGAAATGGCACCGAGTACCAACGAGGAATGTTTTTTTGCGATTTGCATAATTTTCGGATTTAGCAATCATTGTGCCACTGCGTCATAAGGCTACTTTTCGTTTGATGTGCTGATCCCAGGTGACCGTATTGTCTCACCTTGGCACAACTACAACACGCGCAACTTCTCTATCGACGGTCCCAATGCCGCGAGGGTTCGCAATACGAGTTTCCCCAACACCGGCGCAGTGTTGCGCAGAGGCCCTTCCGTAATGGCCGCAGCGACTTTGGCAAGGCGCAGGGGATCCTCCGTCAATGGTGAACCGCGCCGTACTTCACATCGCTCGTGCCGCAACAAAGCTTCTCGCAATTGGACTGCATTTTCGATGAATTTAATACGTCCTTCTTTGCGTAAAGCTTCTACGATTTCGAGCTGATGATCATTGACGTGTTCGCCCAAGGATCCCAAACGGGGAACGACCAAGGGCGTATGGCCTTCGCGCAAGGACGACCATAAGGTGCCAACGCCGGCATGACAAATGACGACATCGGCGTTCACGATTTCCGAATCGAATTCCGCCCGAGAAAGCGTTTCTTTACATGACAAACCCCGCGGACGAACGAGACTGCATCCGTGTTGGCAGATCCCAGTGACGGGCAACGTCAATGCCGAAATCGCGGCGTCGGTGAATTGCAAGAGTCGATCGAACGGTTGCAAGGCCGTTCCTACAGTGACCAGAATTCTCATCCGAAATGCACGCTCGCTTTCTCGCCACGGGGAAAGAATCGAGCAACCCCGTCCCATTGATAGAAAAACCGATGCGCGAGCGGATACATCAAACGACCGGTAAGGGTCGCCTTGGATACTGCTGCGGCAGATTCGACAAAAATGATGCGCGAACGCGTAAAAAGGCGCGCAAGCAACGCGAAGGGAACAGCCGGACCAGCGCCCGTGGACAAGACGATGTCTGGATCTTCGTGCTGGAGAATTTGCGCCGATTCCAAGAAATTGTAAAGCACCTTCAAATCTCGCTCGGCGTGTACGATACGATAAACGCGCGCGAATGGGAAATCCGGCAGCGGGGCGACATCATTGAGGACGAGCACCACTTCGTGATCGCGTAGAACGGGCGCCAAGTGCATGACTTCGGTGAGGTGACCCCCGAT
>JANORL010001173.1:0-12286 GCA_031415295.1 Polyangiaceae bacterium
CCGTCGGGCCTTCGAGCAGTACATTGAGGCCGGGGCGATACGTACGGGCATACAATTCTTCCCGAATTTTATGCAATCCCCACGGTGCCACGAGTTTTCCGAGCGGTGGTTGCGGCTTGTTACGGACGGGGAAGGCCTCACGATAGACGAAAACAGTTTGTCCGAGCCGAAAAATGAATCCATCCTCGATTTGTATTGCCACATTTGGCTCTAGCTGTTTGCCCATGACAAACGTGCCATTCTGGGACCCGTGATCAGTGATTTGTAGCTGTCCCCCTTTGCGTGAAAAAGAAACGTGTTCCCGCGATACTTTGGAGTCGGCGATACCGTGTTCGTCTAGCCACGCACGACCAACGATTTCGCCGGAATGCGGAATGGTCAACGCAATTGACTTCGGAAACGCCACGAGAAAGCGAGGTCCCACCTCCGCGCCGTCCACGTCCGTGGTCAACGGGTGCTCTTCAGTCGTGGGAAGGTGTTCGAAGCGTGTGCTCATCGTCGTGGGAGGTGGCGGGCGCTAGCTACGTGCGTTGCATCATTTCGGCTTGGATCCATCATCGCGGCTTGCAGACTTCGTTGATGTGCTTTCACCAGCGTTTGTCACGAGCACCCAACGTTCGTCGTTGGACTCGATGACAAACCGCACACGCACTCGGCGATTTCCCCAAGGGAACAGAAAGTTGTAATCGAAAATGTAGGTCTTCTCGCCCGATGCGGCGAGCTGCTCGAGTTTGCCGCGGAACTCGGCAACATCGGTGCACGGCGCGATGTCCGTGAAGAAGTTCTTGCCGATGACGTCTTTTGCCGCCCGTCGCGCAATCGTTGCTTCCCATTCGTTGAAAATTGTCACGATGCCGGCGCGGTTAAGACAAATCATGCCGAAGGGCATCGCATCGAACTCCGCGGCAGATTTCTGGACGAGGTCTTGAGATGTGACTTGCTCGATGTTTGAAAGCATCGACCGCAGATAACACGATGCTTGGAACTTGGACGATCTAAGCGAAAAAATGACGCCGTTGCTGACTCTCGCAACAGGAGAGTCAGCAACGCATCCGCTGATCAAATCTCGAAAGTATCGTGAAGTGGTGGGTCGAAAGGGACTTGAACCCTTGACCTACGGGTTAAAAGCCCGCAGCTCTACCGACTGAGCTATCGACCCAAGACGCCAAGAGCGGGTAGCTCTGAACATCGCGGCGCGCACCCTAGCACGAAGATCCGTACAGGGAAGACCTGATTGCAAAAATTGATCATCGTCAATTTGGTGAAGTAATTTACATTTGTCTCGGACGCGATCATGAACTCTGTGCGGGGGATGCCGTCGAATGCTCGCGTATCCGACGAATGCGCGCTAGAAGGCTCGTCCTATGGCCGAACGTCAAGATGCATCGGAGTCCTTTGGCGCGCTGTTCGAACAAGGTGGAGGCAGTCGCCCAGACAGAACTCGGATCATGGTTGGTGACCGCGTCGAAGTGACGATCGTGGCGATTGGTCAAAGCGCTGTCTTTGCGGATGTCGGGCGAAAACAAGAGGGGTACTTCGAACGCCCCGACGTAACCGATGTAGACGGAAAACTAGCCGTTGCCGTGGGCAGCAAAGTGCAAGCCACCGTCAGTTCGGTCGATCGAGAGACCGGCCAAGTTCGGTTGAGTCCCGTGGCCATTCGTAGCGCTGAAGGTGAAGCGTTCGGCGGCACGATGGGCATGGGTGCGAAGGGACAAACCCCACTCGTCGTCGAAGGAGCGCGCATCAAAGGCACGGTGACGGGCATCGAACGGTACGGCGTATTCGTGCAGATCGCCGGTACGCAGGGACGAACCGGACGCGGGCTCATCCCCACGTCAGAGTCGGCGACGCCCCGGGGATCCGACCTGAAGAAACACTTCGAGGTTGGTCAAGAAATCGAAGCGAAGATCGTGAACATCGATCCAGACGGGAAAATTCGTCTGTCCGTCACCGCGATCGCGCATGACGAAGAGCGCAGCTCATTCCAAAAGTTCAAGGACGGGGCGACGGCAGAAGTAGCGGCCGAGGCGACGGACAAACCCGCAGCCGATGGGAAAAAGAAGGCGCAACAACCTGCCAAGAAACCCGAACCTCGTAACTTCGGCACGTTTGGCGATTTGCTCGGAAAGAAGATCAAGAAGTGACGTCCAGGCCCGCCGTGCGTGTCCTTTGCAAACGCGTGGGCCCCATCGATGTTCCGTTGCCCGCGTACCAGACGACAAACGCTGCCGGCATGGATCTTTGTGCGGCGATCGATGGAGACCTCGTCATCCAGCCATCCGCGCGTCAGTTGGTACCGACTGGTTTGAGCATCGCGATACCGGAAGGTTACGAAGGACAAGTGCGTCCGCGGTCGGGTTTGGCATGGCGACATGGAGTGACCGTGTTGAACTCGCCAGGCACGATCGACGCGGACTACCGCGGTGAACTCAAGGTGCTGCTCGTGAACTCGAGCGACGTACCGTTTCGGCTCACTCGCGGTGAACGGATCGCGCAACTCGTGATTTGTCCTGTCGAACGGGCAGAACTCATCCTCGTCGACGAGCTTGACGACACAGCGCGAGGCACCGGCGGGTACGGATCGACTGGTCGTTGAAGTTCGTCCGGCCCGGGTTTGTCAGGGACGCGGTAAGAGAGCTTCGAGGTCGTCACGTGTGCGTAGAGCCTCGAGTGCCTTGTCGGACCATGCGCGAGTTCGGTCGTTAAAGCCGGCAGCAACAGCTTTACGAAGCATGTCGCTTGCTCGATCGTACGCACCGTCTTGCGCATGCGCACGCGCTGCTTCGTAGGCGTCTTCCGCATGCGACTTGTTGCGCGCGAAAACCGTTTCGTACAGACGCGCTGACCAGTCGAACGCCGCGTTGTCGAACGCCAGTTGCGCCATTCTGCGCGCATCGTCTTCACTGAGCGAGTCGACGATGTCGAAAGCAATTGCGGCTGCTCGTGCGACCTCTCCCTGGTCGATCAAAATCTGAATGAGGGGGCCGACGACTTCTTTGCGATCATCTCCGCCTGCACGGGCGGCTTCGAGGACACGCCGCGCCTGAGTCATCTCGCCTTTGGCGAAGTGCACGGCTCCGACGAGCGCTAGATCGACGTCGCCTAGCTTCTTCGCTTCTTCGAGATGGTTGGCGGCGTCGTCGAGTTTTTCCGTGCTGAGAGAGGCCCACGCGAGAATTTCGAACGCTTCACGCTTGGCGTTTGGTGGAAGAGCGTTTTCGGCATCGGGTGTGCGACCGACGAGTTCGTTACAAAGATCGCGCGCTGTGGCGATGTCGTCATCGGCAAGTGCCCGTCGGGCTCGATGCAGCAGCGAAAGGGTTTCTGCGGGAATGAAAGGCTCGGGCTCTGTCACGGGCGTGCGTGGACGAAGGTCGGATTCATCGATGTTTATCCCGCCAGACTGCAACAAACGCAGACTCTGGAACGCCCCCATGCCCATGATGTACGCGGCCCAGATTTGCCGACCTTGCAAGAAATAAGCGGCTGCGGCAAACCCAACGACCATTGAAATAATGGCCGTCATACGCGAGCGTTTGGGGCCGAGTGCGTGTTCGAGAACGTGCCCGCCGTCGAGGGGCAATACGGGAATCAAGTTGAAGAGGCCCCAGAAAAAATTCACGAAAATCAACTGGTGGATCGTGAAAAGTCCAACGTAGGGCAGTCGCGCGACCATTGCGGGAAAGAGCTGTGGAATCGCGTAGACGAGTCCTGCGAGGAGGAAACCAGCAAACGGGCCGGCGAGGCTGATGATGATGTGATCACGACGGCCTAGGGGGAGCAGTTGGCGCCACGTGGTTCTCCCCCCCATGAAGTGCAGTGTGATCTCGGGTTGAATGCCATGACGCCGAATCGCCAGCGCGTGCCCAAACTCGTGAACCAGAATGCTCAGAAGCACGATCAGGGTCCACGCAGCGAGAAGCACGTAACCTTGGACCCCTTTGGATGTGTCCACAAGCGTCCACCCGAGAAGGATGGAGCTGAGCCAAAAGCTAAGTTCGATCTCGACATCAATGCCGAACAACGTGAAATTCATGCCCTCGATTATCCTAGTGCACGACGGCCTTTAGCTGGCCGGTTCATTGCTACGTGGATGCAGCGTATCTTGTCGTGCGCGTTCACAAGACTTCCGATGCTCAAGCGACCGAAATTCGTCACGACCCTTGTCGCCACGTTCGCGTGCAACATCAGCGCATGCGCAACCAGTACTTCCACGATCGTGCAGCCTGGCACGCGCGACACCGCAACGCACGTGCACGTACCAATCGAGACGCACGAGCGAGCTTTGGCAATCGAGTCGTCACGAGCGGCCACGACGATTGTAGACGCGGCGCGAGCACTATTGGCGGGATCGACGGAATCCGTCAAAGATGGGGCGCCTGTGTCGCCGCCACCTGTCGCGGCTCTTCCGATTGAGCCGAGAACGGTCGTTCTTCACGTAGGCGATTCGTTCGTCATGGCCGGGTTTTCCCAAGGCTTGCGGCCAAAAATGAAGTCCGTGGGAGCGCTTTACGAAGTCCGCGGGGCGCAAGCTACCTACACGACGACATGGCACTCGAAATTGTCACGGCTCGTCGGCGACTACCATCCCGACTTGGTCATCATCACTTTGGGTGCAAACGAAGTTACGTTGACGGATCCATGGGCGCGTGCCGATGCAGTTACGCGTCTCGTCAAAACCGTTGGTGATACGCCGTGCGTCTGGGTCACTCCGCCGCTTTGGCGCAAGGACACGGGCATCATCGAAGTCATCAAACAACGCGCCAAACCGTGCTTGGTTTTCGACTCCGATGCCGTCGCTGGTCCCATCTCGCGTCAACCCGATTCCATTCACCCAAGTAACGCCGGTGGTGCCGTATGGGCCGAAGCGTTTTGGAAATGGCTGCTCGACCATCGCGCTCCAGCGCCCCTCCAAGGTGAACACTTGCCCAAAGGATCGGGACGGCACGTGGTGAACCCGTGGCGATTGCGCCGAGTACCGACGGACGTCGAGGTCACGAACGCTCAAGAAACCGCATCAGCAACGCTCTAAAAGCCAAACGTTGGTACTCAAACGGATGTCCGAGGTAGCTCCGAGGCGATGGCGTTACGTACGGCTTCCATAAATTCCTTGCGGCGACTTGGGCCGAACGATTGAGGATCGATGGGCGCGAGGATCGTCACGGTGACGTGCCGCCCGCGGTGTACGTCGATCGTTCCACTCTGAAGAACTTGTCGGGTTCCCTCGATGGCGATGGGTACAATTCGGTGGCCCGTTTCGAGTGCCATGTAAAACCCTCCGCTTTTGAACGAACCGAGTTCACCCGTCAAACTGCGCGTTCCTTCGGGCGCGATCCACAAGAGCGTGCCGTGTTCGAGCATCGACGCGGAATCTCGCAAACTCTGAACGGCTTGGCGTCGATCGTCTCGGTTTACTTTGACAAACCCCGCCGCCCGCATGGCCCGGCCGAACAGCGGAATACGAAACAGCTCCGCCTTGGCCACCATCCGGATGCGCCGAGGGATGGCACGATAGAGTACCGGGATGTCGAAGTGGCTCTGATGGTTGGACATCAAAATAAATGTCTCGCTGCCATCTCCAAGATGTTCACGACCACGAACGACGATCGTTATGCGAGCTTCGTCCATCATCGCTTGCGCCCATGATGCGAGCCGTTGGTCCAGCGTGGCCGCATCGATACGTCCCAGAGCGGCATCGATGACGGTCGTGACCGTGATGCGGGCTGTGTGCACGATCGTCTTGCTGGCCGCGAGTTTGCTCATTTGCGTTTCGGTTTCTTCTTCTTCGACGTCTCTGGAAAACGAGCGCTGCAAATGTCGGTGCACGAGCTGTCTTTGCAGGATTGCATGCACTCGTCGACCGTATTGTATTCGGCTGTCGAGACTGTCAGGTCTTCCGTTTGCTTCGGCGCGATGCCTTGGCATGCGCGTGTCTTGTCGCAATACGAACCGGCGGGACAATCATCGTCGTAGCGGCATTGAACGCAGCGCAGATTTTCGCAGAGCAGTTTGCCCGCGGGCTCGTCGCGTGCGGCACACTCAGCGTCCGACTTACAAACGGGAAAACGTGTGTCGTTCGGGCATGCCGACAGGACAAACACGAAGCCAAGAAACAGAAAGAAAGAAAGAAATTTCACGGTCCCCCTTTGTCGCCCCAAGCAGTCACGACGAGACGTCGATGATGCGGGTTTGTCCGATGCTCCCACAGGTAAATCGCTTGCCACGTACCGAGGGCGAGGTGTCTCGCGGTAATCGGTACGACGAGGCTCGTGTGCGTCACGGCTGCGCGCAGATGAGCGGGCATGTCGTCCGGGCCTTCGTCGTCGTGTTCATAGTGTGCGCCCTCGGGAGCGAGCTGACCGATCCAACGATCGAGATCACGTAACACTGCTGGATCCGCGTTTTCTTGGATGACGAGACTTGCCGAAGTGTGTTGCAAAAAGAGCGAACAAAGGCCCGTGCGGACGTGGCTATCCGTGACCACTGCCCGCACGAGGTTCGTGATGTCGTGCAGACCTCGCCCTTGTGTTCGAACATCGAGGAGCTTCTGGTGCATGTCGGAACTCATCTCAGTGCCAATAGGGCTTCTGAATACGGTGTCCGAAGTCGAGGGTGATCCGCAACCATGGAGATCGATCCCGCGTTCGTTCGATATGGCTCAGCCGTTCCGAACGATGTCGACGAGGAGACCCCACGCCGTCCACGTTTGGAACCACGCGCCGATTTTCGACATAAGGTCCTCTTGACGTTCGGCGGGCAGCGTACTGGCGACACGTTCGAGCGCTGGAACGAGTGGCACGCCTTTACTGAGCGCTTCGATGAGCGCGAACGCTTCGGGTGACAATTCTTCGTAATGCGGAAGGAAGTCTTGCCGGAAAAGAATGATGTGCACGGGGGACGGAGCATCAGGCAGCGTGACGGCTTCGCCTTTTTTGATGCTCACGCGCAAGCGATGCACGGGGTACGATAAAGACAAACACACGACGAGTGGATGAAGAACGATACGCGCCGTGTTCCAATCGTCTTCGGACATCGTGGCGAGTTTCGCGGGATCGAGTGGTGGCAGATCCGGGCCATCGAAGACGTCCACCAGGTCCAGTTCGTACCGGGCCATTTCGACAGCCAGGTCGCGCCGTTCAGGCGGGAATGCGTCGTAGGTCGCGGCAAACGCAGGCAACTGTGCGCCAAGATCACGAAGTGACGGTGTCGACGGCGGATACGCTTCGAGGTAACGGCGGAAAAAAACTTGCGTGGCTTCTTTGCCCAGAATCCCTTGAAGCCCCGGATAATCTTCGCGCAGCGCTGATTCGTGGCGGAGGAAAAACTGCTCGCGGTAGATGTCCACCTGCTGCGCGGGACTCAAACGACTGTTTCCCGTGACAAACTTCGACGACGCTTCGACCATTTCCAGTTCGCGAGGCGTTGGTGTCTGTCGTTGAACAGCGGAGACGAGAAATGTTTGAGTAGCAACGAGATCAGAGGCCACGATTCGCGAGCTCCTCGTCACGAATCTTGCGCGCACGTTCAGCTTCGGCGAGCAGGACTTCGAGGGAAGGGATGTCGTCGTCCCACTCGACGAGCGTCGATACGGAGCCGATGCGGCCAATCACGCTACGGTACAAATCCCACACGGGATCGATGACGTGATCACTGTGTGTGTCGAGGATGTACGAGCCGAAGTTGGTGTGTCCGGCGAGGTGAATCTGGACGACTCGATGCGCAGGTACGGCCGCGACGTACTCGTTCGGATCGAAACCGTGGTTGTACGAGGACACGTAGATGTTGTTGACGTCGAGCAGGATGCCGCAGTTCGCTTCCTCGACGATGGCGCTCAAAAATGCCCACTCGGTCATCGTGCTCGATGTGTACGTGAGGTAACTGGAGGCGTTTTCCAGGGCCAGAGGTACTTCGAGAAAATCTTGGACGACACGTGCGCGTGACGCGACGTGACGGAGTGTTTCTTCTGTGTAGGGTAGTGGGAGCAGGTCGTGCGAGTTGACGCCGCCGGCATTGGTGAAACAGAGGTGGTCGGAGATCCAAGGACAACGCACGCGGTGCAGGAGTTTTTTCAAATCGCGCAGGTAGTCCCAATCGAGGGGAGAAGTGCTACCGATCGAAAGCGCGACGCCATGTTGCACGACGGGATAATGCGCGAGAATACGATCGAGTTTCGCGAGGGGTTTGCCGCCGCGAACCATAAAATTTTCACTGATGATTTCAAACCAATCGATGGGGGGAAAAGAAGTGAAGATGGCTTCGTGGTGTGCGAGTCGCAAACCTACACCCACGCCGAGGTCTGGAAGGCCGAGTCGTGGGATGTTTGTCGAAGCCATCTTCCTATCTTCGTATCAATCTTGGTATCAGCGCATCATTTCGGTGCGTCTGCGGGCTTCGTGTCACCAGCCGGGGCCGGGGTCGCTGCGCCGTCAGCCGGCTTCGGTTCAGCCGCTTTGTCGCCGCTGCACTTGGCGTTCGCCTTGCATTCGTGCTTCTCGCCGGCTGCTGCGCCGTCGGCCGGCGTCGCTGCGCCTTCGCCTGCTGCTTGGCTTCCGCCACAAGCTGCCAAAATGCCGCCAATTGCTACCACTGCCAAAGCTTTGGGAAAGTTCATCGTAGAGTTCTCCTTTTCGGGACCGCTGATAGTCGTAATCTAATGGGCTGAACGAACGCAAGCGAAAACCTGTCCAATGAAATCGATTCTTTTTCTCTTCATCGTCTTCATCATCGCCACCACAACGTCGTGCGATCGTTCCACTCCTCTTCCTTCTTCAGAAGATGCCGGGGTTTCCGATGCCGGGGCAATTGCCGATGCGGACGCGCAACGCGTCGATGCTGCGGATGGAGATGCGTCGATTGATCCTTCTCGAGCCATTCCTCCTCGTCCCGATGACTTCGCGATCGTGGAGCCAGAAGTGCCGTCTTGTCCGAAAGACATGGTGCGAGTGAGAAAAGATTTTTGCGTTGATCGTTTCGAGGCGAGCTTCGTGGATACGGAGACGGGTCAACCCTTGTCGCCGTATTACATGCCGGCACGAAAAAATGCGCTTTCGATAAAAGATTTTTGGGAAAAAGAACGGTTGAACGTCGGGCCTGCCGAAGCGCGTGAGATAAACCTGCCGCCGTTGCCGCTTTGGGAAATAAAACGGGATTTCGAGCCCAAGGCGATATCGCAAAAAGGGAAAGTCCCGCAGGGGTATTTGACGGGGCCGCTCGCAACGATTGCTTGTAAGAATGCAGAAAAGCGTTTGTGTACGCATGAAGAATGGCGCACGGCTTGTCGCGGGGAAGCGGATCGACCCTTTCCGTACGGGGACAAATATTCTGCCGGTAAATGCAATATCTTTCGCGAAGCTCATCCAGCCGCGGTTTTACATGGCAATGCGAGTATCGGTCATAGTGACCCGCGCCTCAATATGGTGAAAAGCGAAGACAAACCATTATTGAGGATGACTGGAGATACGCGCGCTTGCGTGAGCGAATGGGAAGGAGAGGGGATTTACGATATGGTCGGTAACATGGACGAATGGATTGACGATCCCGAAGGAACGTTTGTCGGCGGCTTTTACGCGCGATCGAAAAAAGACGGCTGCGATTCAGTCGTCAAAGCACACCCATTTGATTATTTCGATTATTCGACCGGCGTGCGGTGTTGCAAAGATTTGAAGTGAAAGACGTCGTCACTTCACAGGTTGGTCAGCCTTCACATCGACAGGTTTGTCCGCGGGCTTCTCTGCGGGCTTGTTCACGGGTTTGTCCGCGCTTTTCGTCGCCGGCGCAGCACCACCACTCGACCCGTCCGGCGCATTGGCATCCGCCACTTCCGCATCAGCAATCGCGCCGTCCATCACTTCAGCGTCCGCGACTCCCGCATCCGTAACTTCAGTCGCTGCCGTTGCCGCATCTGCCGTACCTGCATCCGCAAGTTCGTCGGGCTTGGTATCCATCCAGCAATCGGGCTTCGGAGGCGCTTCGAACACGATCGCATGCGACGCAGCGTCGCCTTTTTTCGTCACGAGCGTCGCGGTCTTGTACGGCGCCGCTTCACCACAATCGTACATCATCGATCCATCCGTACGCAGCGACTTCGCCTTCGTCGCGCTCACCGGATTCGTCGCTCGTTCGTTCGGACATTGCGACCACTCGACTCTGTACTCGGAGTTCTCGTCCGGAAGCACCACACGAGGGTTCGGATCGCTCTCGGCATGCTTGCCAAACACCAGAACTTTTGTCACCGCGTTCTTGCCGTCGAAGATCGTGACGCGCACCGGAAATCTCAATCCACCGCGGAGTTTTACGCCTCCAGCGCCGATCGAGTAATCAGCGCACAGCGGCTCTCCGGTGATCGACGAAGGCACGGGCGGACCCGAACAACCGACGACGGATGCAACAGTCGACAAGGCAACAACGGCAAGTAATGAGCGGAAAATCGAACGAGTCACGCGACGAACGTCGCCCCATGCGAGGCGCGAGTCAAGAGCGACTAACGATCAGAGATATTTGCGCGCAAGTTTTGTTTTGCCGAGACCAAGCACGTGGTCGAAGTGCTCCTTCGACACAGGCACGACACTCAGACGTGAGCGTTTGAGCAGAGCGATTTCGGCAAGCGCCGGATCGGATCGAATCACTTCGAGGTCCACTGGCGTCTTGAGTGGAACGATCGCTTCGAGGTCGACTACGCTCCAATCTTCATCCGGACTCGTAGAATCGGGATACGCCTCGCGCACGACACGAGCGACACCCACGACCGCTTTGCCTTCGTTCGAGTGGTAAAAGAGGATCAAATCGCCCTCTTTCATGCCGCGCAAACTGCCACGAGCTTCGTAGTTACGTACGCCCTCCCAAGTCGTGCGTTTGTCCGCAACGAGTTGGGCGAACGAGTACTTGGTGGGCTCGCTCTTCACGAGCCAATGGTTTTTCGCCATTCGTTCGTCCTGACGATACATCCCTCCGCGTTGGAAAACCAAACTTTTTCCTCTGCTCAGTCAACGATGTCGATGGGTGTACCTTCTGGAACGAGGCTGCCGAACTCGTCGATTTCATCGTCGTCCATGGCAATACAGCCGTGCGTCCAGTCTTCTTCCTTGTGAATACCGCCAAGCTTGCGTGAACCAACTCCATGAATGCCAATGCCGTGCCCCACGCCGCGTCCTTCCGGGACCTTGCCTTGTTTCTTGAGCTCTGCGTAACGCGCGCGATCTGAATCATTCGGATAACTTACGCCGATGAACTGATGGTACAGCGGGCGAAACCTCGTCGTGACGTGATAACGCCCCACAGGCGTCGTCATGTCGCCTTCGAACTGCTTCGGCCCTGACCCGCCAATGCCGAGCGCCACGCGGTACGTCTTCAACACGCGCGAGCCAGCCACGACTTCGAGCTTGTGATCGCTCTTGTCGATTCGTACGAGCGTCACATCGTTTTCGTTGGGTTTGTCGCGCTTGACCGACGACGTAACACTCGACGACGCTTTTGCGGAAACGCGCGACTTGGTCTTGCGATGCGTCGCGGATTTGATCTTCGTCGGTCGTGAATGAACGAGCGATGTCTTGGCGCTCGAGAGTTTGCCTTTCGTCGTAGGAGGCGCTCCAGGCGAAGGGGACGCCATGAGCACGACGGCCAGAACGACGAGCGTAAACATGTGTTTCATGCTCCGGTGTCGAAGGAGGGCGCGAGATCGTGACGACGTTGTGCATGCAAAAAATAAATTTTTAGCGTGTCACATTCCGGATACCTTCTCCGATGAGGGGTCGATGAGCACCCCGATGCCGATGGACGTACCGAAAGTCGACGTGCCTAGAGTCGACGTGACTCTCGCGGATCCCGAGCTGCGACGGTTCTTGCTCGAATTCGTCAAGCGTCGAGTGTCCCCGGCCGATGCGGACGACATCGTGCAGACGGTGCTTTGCGAAGCGCTTGTCGCAAAAAACCTTCCGACAGAAAAAGACGAGTTACGCAAGTATCTATTGGGCATCGCGCGACACAAAATCGTCGATACGCACCGACGAACGGCGCGAGAAGAAGTTGGCGATCCGCCCGAACTCGTGGCGAGTCCACCACCGGTCGAAGAAGAGTCGTTGTTGCGCTGGGCTGAAAAGCAGGCTCCAACGACCGAAGAAGCGCAAAAAACGCTCTCGTGGATGGCACGCGAAGGCGAGGGGGAAAAACTCGAGAACATCGCTGCTGATGAACAAGTGCCGGCAGCGCGCGTGCGTCAGCGTGTGTCGCGAATGCGTCGGTGGATGAAGGAACGATGGATCGCCGAACTTGCAGCTGTTGCAGCACT
>JANORL010001174.1:0-5684 GCA_031415295.1 Polyangiaceae bacterium
CATTGACAAAGGTCTCGAAAGCCAAAATTGCAACCAAGAGCCGTGTCATCCTGTCTTTACCCTTTCTCCGGCAATGGTTGCCGCCGTCGACGACTTCTTTATGTTCACCTACGACCGATGGCAACAGGGCGCTTGCGCTCCATGAGCCGATAAACTTGTCCTGACGCACCTTCGTGTTTGGTTTGTTTCCGGCATCATGCCCTGCTCTTGCGTATTTGCAACGTGGTGAAGTCGCCGCGGCGATTGTGTATCGGACAGAGGTGAAAGACGTAAAACAGATTGTCGTGTTCGACGTCGCCAAACACCCCCGGGCGCCTCGTCCCGAGATCCGGGCAGGTGTGGTCCTACAGTCACACGATCGAACAACCGCGCTAGAATTGGCCAATTTTCTCACGTCGCCGGGAGCTCAGCGCGTTTTGATGTCGTTTGGGTTTGGCCCGCCCTGATCGGAGTGGGAACCTTATTTCGCACCTGGCGAGCCCTGACAAACGTGGGACGTCAGGAGCATGCTTGGTTCGTTGACCGAGGAAAACTTTCCCGACTCGCGAGCAGGACAGCTAAGCTCCGCAGAAGTGCAGGTGGCCATGGATTCGGTACAGCGAGCGCGACGAGCACTTGCGGTGTTCTTTCTCGTGCTCATTGCAGTATCGATACCGCTCGAGATGGACATTGTGCAAAACGGCTTGGATATGGGCCGCTTTTTGCCCCTCGTGTTTGTCCCCGCGTTCGCGTCGATCATTGCGCGACTCGTCATGCGTGAAGGGTTTCGCGACATCTCGTTTCGCCTCGATGCCCGTTCACGACGTGGCATGTTGCACGGCGTTCTGTATCCGATCGCTGTGGGCGTTCCGGCATTTTCCATAGCGTTTGCGCTTCATTTCGTCGCGTTTGTACCGCCGTCGATGCATCCGCTCGGGATCCCGATACCGGGCAGTTCACCAGAGGCTCGGTTCGCTGCAGGGATGCTCATCGCCGTCAGCGTGGGCATTTTGGGCATGGCCCCATTGGCAGTCGGCGAAGAAATCGGATGGCGAAGTTACCTGCTCACGCGGCTCATTCAGGCCCGTATTCCGCGTCCTGTTCTGGTGAGTGGCCTCGTGTGGGCCTTTTGGCACGCACCGCTCATTCTCAGTGGCAAATACAACCCGAGCGCGTATCAGAAATTGTCGTTCGTGTTGTTTGCCGTGACGATGGTATCGCTCGGCTCACTGCTCGCGCGACTGCGTCTCGAGACCAACAGTATTTGGCCGCCTATCGTGCTCCATGCTTCGTGGAATTCGATCATTGTTGCGTTTCTTGGTGAATGTACGCCGGATAAAACTGCAGCGGCCATTTGGGTCAGCGAAGGCGGCATCTTCGTATCGCTTTGGATGCTCTGCGTTGCGATTGTGGTGCACTGGGTATGGCGTCGTGAAGGTGACGACACCGCCGACACGAGGGATCGCGCCGTTCGGTGATCAGGCACGAAGTTTGGGGCCTACCGCGACGGCGTTCGGCGTCAACCGGTATCGAGCGACGTGGCGTCGATGCCCCACAAGATGGCATCGGTGAGGCGTTGGTTTGTCGTTCTCAACCGTTTGGCGACTTCTTTTAGAAGCGCGAGTAAAAACTTTGACTGCAAACGACTGTTGCGTTCGAGTTCACGGTAGAGCGTCTCGCGGCCGATCGTGTAGAAGAGACAATCCGTTTCAGTTTGAACGTTTGCCGATGCCGACTGATCGTCGATGACGTCGAGTTCTCCGAAGAAATCGCCCGCGTGAAGCCGACAGATCACGGTTTCGACGTCGCCTTTTAACTTGCGCGAAACGACGACGCTTCCTTGGGAGATCATGTAGAGCACGTCGCCAGCATCGCCTTCCCAGAGCACCACTTCTTGCGCGGGGCATGGGAGAATGTGCACGTAGTTGGAGAATTCTTCGATCTCGTTCGGGGACCAATCGCCGAACAGCGTCACCCGTTGCAACGAGCGTACGCACTCTTTGACCTGATCTTTGCGTAGTGGTTTCGGCGATATCAGCATCGAAACTCGAGTGGTTTGTCTGGTCTAGATGTGCGCGCGGATCGCGAGCACGACGATGATGATGCTAGCACCGATGCTTGCTACTGAGGCGATGGCATACGCCAAGTAGATCCGTTCGTCGCTCGTGAGTGGTCGTCTCGGCTTGCGTTGGATCAGGGCCGTAAATCGTTCACGTGAGAACCGGCGCGCATGTTCACGTAGAGCGGGCATACGCAATGCGTCACTGAGCAAGTGATATCCGTCCGATTCGATAAACAAGCACGGATAGAGGTTTCCGAGCGACAACATCAGGACGATCAACGCGAAGAGCTTGAGAAACGAGGATGCCGTGTTGTACGGGAGAAACTGCGCAACGATCGAAGCGAGGGCCGAGATGACCAGGCCTGATGCAGGCCCGGCAAAACTCACCGCGATACGAGCTTTACGCGTCGACATCCACATGTCCGTTACATCGGCGTAAACGATCGGCACCATGCGGTTCAAGAAGGTAAAACCGAACGCTTTTACTTCACGTCCGAAGTGTTTGCACGTGAGTGCGTGAGCGAGTTCGTGCAGGACGATGGTGCCCACGAGCATCAACAACAAGAGGGGCAACAGCATCAGACGAAGGTTCCATGGAACACTGGCTGCGTCGCGGATGTAGTGATCGAACAGGCATGCGCAACCGGCAATAAAAATGCCCGCCTGGGCTAAATACGCGGGCCGCGTGAACATAAACCGCGTGCGCTTGTAGATCGCGGTGACTCGTGCGTCGACGTTCGACATACGCCAATCGATCGTCCGTACCTTTTCGACAAACTTTCCGAACCATGTCGAGGGCAATGTCGAATCGGCGAGCGATCGACGCACCAGATCGGTTTCGGCGATGACGATGAGTTTGTCTTGGCGTGCTCGCTCGAGAAAGCGCTGAATTTTACGAAAGTCGAACGATCCAAATTTAAGAAAGTACGCCGTCGCGACGTCGCGCAACGTGTGCATTCCGTCCATCGTCTGCCAGAGAAAATATTCTTCCTCGTTGAGGAACAAGTACTTCTCCGATTCCAGATGACGGATGACGTAAGAGACCTTGAGATCTTTGCGTGATTGTGCTTGGGCCTCGTAACAATCGTCCGAGATACGTTTGGGCCGGACGGTGAGCGCTACCTGATTCGCGATGTAGCGTTTCGTTACGAACGCGCCGCTGGATCCAGAGCTCGATCCCGGAGCGCGGATCAAAAGTTCCAGCTCGGGCTTCGCCTTGTCATTCATTGCGTCGAGCGCTCATTGGGGTAAAAAGCCCTTGAAACGACCCTATCATGGGTCGAGATCGAATCAAAGAAGGCGCGATTAGGTTTCTTGACACAGACCAGGTATTGCGTGTATCCCAATAACCGACCGCCGCCCGATCGCGATTAAGCTTTCATGAAGGGCGAGCAGACGGAAGGTGTCATCATGACCGTCGCGAAGAAGAGCGTCGAAGATCTCATCGGGCATGCATTGAGCGACAAATCGTTCAGGGATCGTTTGCTCGCGTCGCCAGAAGCGACACTCGAGGCAGAGGGGTACGAAGTTACTCCCGAAGTGATTCAAGCCATCAAGTCGGCCAATTTGGACGATCTCTCGGCGTTCGAGAAAAACGCCGCTGATCGCAAAGCCGCAGCCTGATTCTTGACTCCTGAGTCATCGTGGCTCGAAGCTTCGACATTTTCGACATCGGGCCGCATTCATGTTCATTACATGAATGCGGCCACAAGTTCGTCATGACAACAGCATGATGACGCGCTCGTTGCTCTCCAGCGGGCTCCCTCCGCGGCTCGTTCAACAAATCACGCACGCTTTTCACGCAATCGATTGCGCCGAGGCTCCCCTGCAAGCGCTGGTGGATACACTCGGCGCGTTTGCAATGACGCACGATCTGCCAGATCCACTGGCGATCCAGCGTGTTTTTTTATTGCTCGTCGCCGCCAATCATTCCTGCTCGCGTTTGTCGGGGCCGGGTTCGCCCATTGCGACGAACCCTCACGACGCTCTCCCGTCCACGACGGAGTGGCTGCTTCTCGCAGCCCGTGAACGCGCCTTGGTTTCGCTTCCGTTAGCGCTCGGCGAGGCCATCGACGCGTTGATCGCGCAGTTGGATTCTGTTTCCACGACGAACCTTGGGGACGCGGCGGCGTCCCCCATCGTCGACTACGGCGTAGGCTCGTTGTTTGCGGCGATCACCCGACAAGCTCACGATTCCTCGGCGTTTTCAGCGGGTCAGGCCATGGGCAAACTCACGCGTCTTGCGTTGGAAGTGGCTCTTGCGACTCGACCATCGTCACCGTTCCTGATCCCGGTCTTGCTTCGTTCCATCACGACGCCCGATCACGAAAGCGCATGCCGACTCGCTCTTGCCGTGGCGATGGCGTGCAAACCCGTCCCAGACAAACTTCCCTTGATGTCTTTTCTTGGACAGCCCAGCGTTCGGACGCGGATTACCGACGAGTGCGAGAGATGGAGCCAAGCATCGATCGGAGCATTCGGTGACGCGTACCGGGACAATATGCATTTATTCTTGCGGGCGACGAATGACGTCATAACGCAGAAGATCAACAGCTTGCGGCTTTTTGGATTTGCGAAGCCGCCGTCGCTCGTGGCCGAACTCGATCGCTCTATAGCGATGGCCGTGGAAGCGCTTCTTGATGATCCCGAACTGCGGGAATCGTGGGAGGTACAGCGTTGGGGTGGCCCTTTTCCTAGAACGTGTATAGCCCGCGTATTTCCCGTAGGGCTGTGTTTGCTCGCGCTCGCAACAGCGTCCGTCGATATCTCGTCATGCGCTACGTCGCTCCTGTCGCTGCGATGCGCGGATGGATATAGATATTTTGAAGGGTTTGACGGAATTCCTCCGGATACGGACCTTCTTGGCATTGTTTTACAGCTCGTTGCCCGCATTCCTGCCGACCCTGAACTTGCGGATTCGCTCGTTTGGCCGGTCGAACTTGTAGAAAAAAATACGCGATTGGATGGCGAAATACCCGTCTGGCTCGAAGAACACTTACGCGAACCGGTGCCCGAGGGCGCCCCACGTTGGCAAGGATCGCGGTGTCTCGCCGTTGCTGCCAATTGCGTCGTAGGTTTGCTCGAAGCCGGTGTCGCCGTTGCCGAGGGGTTCATCGATCGAGTCATTGGATGGATCGTCCGCATGTGGCGTACCGACGGAATGAATGCGGTCTTTTTCTATGGTTTGTCCTATACGAGCCTCATCTTCGCAAGACTTCTCGAATTGGCCGAACAGCAGTTGAAGGATCAGTCCGTTCATGACGAACTCGTTGCCATCGTTGATGACATCGAAGCTCGTATCATCACGTCACGTGGGTGCAACGGAGGGTTTGGCAGCGTGATGGATACGGCCTGCTGCCTCGCCGTGCTCACAATTCGATCCACCGCATCGTTCGATCCGTGGCCCGCCATCGCGTTTCTTGCAGCGCGACAAACACATGACGGTCTGTGGCCCGCCGAGCCGCTTTATCCGGTTCCAGGCAAGGATCACGCGCCGGCTGCCCATGGAGCACGTCCCATCAACACAGCTCTTTGCCTTTACGCGTTCGCACGTACTCGTGCACGCTTGCTTCGCGAAGCGCTCGCCTGATTACCCACGCTGTCCGTGCAGCAACCGTTGCAGTGTGAGCAACGAGGTTTGTCG
>JANORL010001175.1:0-2602 GCA_031415295.1 Polyangiaceae bacterium
CGTAAATCAAAAATGCCTCCATACGGAGGCGTTCTGGCAGCTGGCTTTCGGCCACGCGCAAAAGCACGAGCCACGGGCGTTTCATGGCCGCATCGCATTCTTCACCCAAACCTCCGCGCCGGTCCCATACATCCGGGCTCAACGGGTTTTTCGGACCCGTCCACGCCAAACATGCACCAATCGGACTGCGAATCGATAACGACACCGATTGGTTTCGTTCGCCGAAATAATGAATCTCCGCGGTCGCCTTCGGATCGTTCATTTGATCCTCATAAAATACCGGCGCTGGAAACAACATGCTCGGAACCGACCAGGCTTTCACGGTCCCGACGGGCGGTAAATCGACAATGACGTTGGCGAGTTCATTACGATAAACTGAATAGGCGGGGCGAAGTCTGTGAATGGCTTGAATGTTCGTTTCGGCGCATCCGGTGACGGACAGGACGACCGCAAGGGCCATGATGTTTGCGACGGGTGGAAACGACTTGCTGCGCGGCATCTTGCGTGAATCCGGCCGCTTCTTTGTACGCGTTTCGTTGGGCGCCTCGAAGCTCGCGGGGCCCTGCACGTCGAGAATTGGGAGAACCGGGGAACTGCCGTCGTGCCTCGAATCCATCGTCCTTCAGGTTACCACGAGCGTCATGCTCCTTGCCAGCAGAAAAGCGCAACAAACACGTCACGCGTTCTTGCGCAGCCTTGGCGTTTGTCATCGCAACAGGGGGCATGATGAAGTGTAACACCTCGCTCCGCCCCGTCGTGAAGTCGTTTTCATTTCATGGTTGGCGACGACGTTGCCGGACCAGCCATTTCTTCGGCCAAGCACGGTTTTATGCCCGCCACAAGTACGAAATGCGCGCCCTTGTCCATTTTCGCAGTCGCATGACACACGAATGCCTCACCACGCATGCATAGATGGATGATGGATGCAGGCGGCACACCAATGCAATGGGCAGACCGATGCGTTCTTCGCGCTGATGATTCAGCTCGGCAATCGTGAGTGTCGTCGATTCAATGGCCGGTCAGGAATTCGCCGCGACTTCGTGTGGCAATGGAATTCGTTCGCCACGTAGCGCGGCCATGACCGCACGCTTCAAGTAAGCTTTTGGATCGAGTCCGCAAAGCTTGGCGCTTTCGACGAATGCATAGAAAAGCGCCGCGACTTCCGTTCCACGACGTGAGCGCGAGCCGTAATGGTTTTTACGTCCCACGACGATTCCGCGTTGACTACGCTCGGTCAAATTGTTGTCGATCGGAATTCGCGGATCGTCGAGGAATCGTTTGAGCCCGCTCCACATTTTCGCCATGTATTTGATGGCCTTGTCGAGACTGCTTTCAGGAATCACCGGAGTATTTTCTGCAAATGCGACAAGATCGTCGAGGATTCTTTTCGATCGCTCGTGCCGCAGACTCGAGCGCATTACGTCACCTTCGTTGCCCGCAGGGCAAAGCGCCTCCACGTCATACAAGTCGCGAATCAAATCGACAGCCACTTTGCTCTGCGCCGGGAAATCTTTTTCGGCTTTGATGAATTCACGGCGTACATGCGCCCAACAATGCGCCAATGTCAATCCATTGGATTTCGCCAGTGACTTGTAAACACCATAACCGTCGCATACGACGATACCTTTGTACCCACCGAGAATCTTTTCGGCAATTTCTGTCGAGCGACCTTCGTGAATTTGATACGTTACCGCGTCGTTGCTTGCAATCGCCCACGCATACCAGCGTGACGGCTCGTTGTTTTTCTTGCCAAGCAAAGGCCAACGCGTTTCATCTGCTCCGATGACCGGTTTGTCGAGGATGTATTGGCTCAATTCGATGTAACCCGGCGTCAGCAATCGAGCCACGCGCTCGATTTGATCCCATAACGTTTGGGAATCGACGTCGAGCCCCTCGCGTGCCATTTGGCGCACTTGCCTTTCCAAAGGCGCATGGTCGCAATATTTGTCCGTCGCGACTTCAACGGCAAAATCGATCGAATATCGTGCCCCCTCGAAAAGCTTGACTGGCGCCGGCGCAGTTTCGATACACGCATTGCACCGACATCGATACTTTTGTCGCTTGTGTTTCTTGATAACAAACCGGCGCTCGATGACTTCGACCTCTTCGGACTCCTCGAATTGCCCGTCCCATTCGTCGAGATTGCCGCCGCAAGAAGCGCACATCCGATCGGCCTGTTCGCTCTTGTGCACGACCTCGACAACGGGCAATTTAGATTGCGCCTTGGGGCCGTGTCCTTTGTTAGGTGGTTTCGGAGGTTCGGGCGTCGAATCGGCTTTGGGTTTGTCGTCCGGGCGCTTTTCCGAAGACGTGCCAAACAGCAAATGGTTTCTTACGGCCAGTTGCCGTTCGAGTTCCGCAATGCGCAGCGCGACTTGCTCGGCGCTTGCCCCTTTGAGCTTCGCAAGTTCACGCGTCAGCTCAATGATCTTCTGCGTGAGTCTTTGATTTTCCCGCTCGAGCAGCATTGCTGCTTGGCGAAGAATCTCGGGGTCGGTTTCTTTGTCCAAACGCATTTCGATTGGCCACCATTATGAGGCAACCAATCTGGTTTGTCCAGGGGTCCGAAGAAAAATATTTGGAAAAACTTCAGCCCCAGGGG
>JANORL010001176.1:0-2665 GCA_031415295.1 Polyangiaceae bacterium
GATGCATGACGAAGGCAGTCTACCCCTATTGTGTCCAAATGTCAGCCATGTCGCTTCATTGCGCGCCCAAATTGTAGTAATCAACATTTCAGTGTAATGTCGCTTTCTGGCGGCCGCCATGCCCCGCCATGGCGGCCGCCACCCTTTGTTGCTCCATTACCCCCGTAAAACCCCGAGGTTTTGGAGGTCAAACCTGTTGGCACGTTCGTCGCATAGAGGCTTTGACATGCAAGCGACGGCGTTGACATACATACTGGTGGGACTCGATGCGTACCCTGTGCGTGTCGAGATTGATTCGGGGCGCGGGCCCGCGGCGTTTCACCTCGTCGGTTTGGCGGAAGCGTCGGTTCGCGAAAGTCGAGTACGTGTTCGTGCGGCACTTTCGCAAATTGGGGTTGCTCTTGACGAATACGTGATCACGGTGAATCTCGCTCCGGCGGATTTACGCAAGAGTAGCAGTGGGTTTGACTTGGCCATTGCCGTGGCCGTTTTGGGTGCTTTGCGCAAGGTGCCGGCGAAAGCTTTGTTGGGAATCGCGTTTCTCGGCGAATTGTCGCTTACGGGAGCCATTCGTCCCGTTCGTGGTGTACTGCCTGCGCTTCGTGGAGCGGCAGCACAAGGAGTTTGTCGCGCAATCGTTCCCGCGCAAAACGGCCCAGAGGCTGCGGCTGTCAAAGGCATTGAAGTGTTCATTGCGGATCACCTCGCCGATGTCGTCACGGCGCTTGGAGGAGGCAAACCGCTGGAGCTCGTGGGGCCTCGGCGCAAACCGGCGGTTTTGGTTACCACGGATTACGTGGACCTTGCTGATGTTCGTGGGCAACTCGCGGCTCGTCGGGCGCTCGAGATTGCGGCGTCGGGAGGCCATAATCTATTGATGATGGGTCCTCCTGGGGCAGGAAAAACCATGCTTGCGCGGCGTTTGCCGACGATCATGCCGCCTTTGGAAGATGAACAAGCGCTTGATATCACCGCGCTTCATTCGATTGCGGGATTGCTTCAGCCGGAGCGTGGAATCGTGCAAGTGCGTCCGTTTCGAGCGCCGCACCATACGGTAAGTCCGGTGGGCCTCGTGGGTGGAGGCGATCCAATTCGTCCCGGAGAAGTATCGCTTGCGCATCATGGGTGCCTTTTTCTGGACGAACTTCTCGAATTCAAACGAGGGGCGCTCGAGGTTTTACGTCAACCGCTCGAAGATGGTATTGTTTCGATTTGTCGAGCGCGTAGTCGTGCGACGTTTCCGGCGCGTCCGTTGCTCGTTGCGGCAGTGAATCCTTGTCCGTGTGGGTTTTACGGAGACAAACATCGTCGATGTACCTGTTCGCTGGAACGCGTACGGATGTACCGAGCACGTTTGTCGGGACCGCTGCTGGATCGTATCGATTTGCACGTGCCATTGCCGCCGGTGGACGTGGCGAATATCGTGGGAAAGTCTCGGGGCGAAAGCAGCGCTGAAGTGCAGCGACGGGTCATCGCGGCAAGGGAGATTCAAGCGGCGCGTCGATTGTCGAAAGAAACATCTGTCGCGACCAACGGCGAACTTGGATCGCGCGATCTCGAAAGAGTCGCAGCGCCCGATGCCGCAGGTTTGTCGATTCTAACCCAAGCGGTCGAACGACTCGGTTTGTCGGCTCGGGCTTATAGCAAGGTTCTTCGCGTTGCCAGAACCATTGCTGACTTGGATGGTTGTGTGGCCGTACGGGCGTCGCACGTGAGTGAAGCGATTTGCTCGCGATTACTCGATCGGTCGGATACGCATGCGCCACCTGTTGCAGTGGCACCGGCCGAGTGAGTCAATAAAGATTTACCTGAAAAACGATTTATATCGTGTTTCGGGGAAACTCCTCCGCGTCGCATTCGTGCGTCACGAAGGGGTGTGAGTCATCAATCGTTCGAAGCAAAAAAGCGGGAAAGAGGATACGAACATGATCACGGAAGTCGTCGAAAAGGCAAAACAACTCAAGTCGCTCGTTGGTTCCATCGAAAAACAATATGGCAAGGGTTGCATCATGAGCTTGGGAGACGAATCGATAACCAACGTGCGAGTCATCAACTCGGGTTCGATTGCGCTCGATCAAGCGCTTGGCGTGGGAGGAATGCCGCGAGGCCGCGTTGTGGAGATTTACGGCCCTGAGAGTGGTGGAAAAACGACGCTCACGTTGCATGCCATTCGCGAAGCACAACGAACTGGCGGAGTGGCCGCATTCATCGACGCCGAGCATGCATTCGATGTCGCGTATGCCAAAGCGATTGGCGTGGACACGGACAAACTGCTTTTCGTGCAACCGGATTGTGGGGAACAGGCGCTCGATATCGCGGAACAGCTTGTAAAAAGTGGTCAGATCGCCATCGTTGTTGTCGATTCCGTTGCTGCGCTCGTTCCCAAGGCTGAACTCGAAGGCGATATGGGTGACGCACACGTGGGTTTGCATGCGCGACTCATGAGCCAAGCAATGCGCAAACTCACGCCCGCTGTGCATCGTACGGATACGACGTTGGTATTCATCAACCAGCTTCGGCACAAGATTGGAGTCATGTTTGGTAGCCCCGAAACGACGACCGGAGGCAATGCGCTCAAGTTTTATGCCAGCGTTCGTCTGGACGTACGCCGTATCGGTACGGTGAAAGCGGGTGAAGAGGCTGTTGGTTCGCGGACGCGGGTCAA
>JANORL010001177.1:0-7733 GCA_031415295.1 Polyangiaceae bacterium
GTTCCCGGCGAAGGCCGAGCCCTCGGGCTGCATGCCTTGCACTTCGCCTGCCGCGAGTTGCGTGAGAATCGGTTGGATGGCGGCTGCTGCCGGAACCGCGATGGGCGTCGCAGGGCTGCCCGCGCCCGCGGTTGTCGGAGCAGTCGTCGCGGCGGTCGTCGGGGTGGTGTTGGGTTGCGTGTAGCCCCCAGGTGCCGTGTTGCTCGTACCAGGCGTGTATTGCCCGTACTGATTCTGCTGATTCGCGGGGTCGTTTGGATCCTGCGACGAGCCGCCGCAGCCACAAACAAGGGCGAACGTGGCTGCGGAGACAATGAGAGAGAGGCGCATTCTAGGGGCTCCTTGCGAAGATGAACGAAGTCGGCGGCGTAAAACCGCACATCGCACGAGCGCTGGACGTCGTTCATGTCCGAACGCTCATGCTGAAGACGTATGAGTTGCCGATGTTCTTACACCGAATTCGTGCTCGGGTGTTCATCAGGCTGCTGCGCGTTGCGAATCGTCGGTCGGGCTTGCTCAGCGTACGATGTACGCTTCCGCCGCCCTCCCTAGCTTCACAACGCTCGCAACGCCTGATGAACACCCTCTTAGCATGGGATATTGGCGCCGCCGGCGGGGATCACTTGGGCTGCACGATGCAGCAACCCGTGATGCAGTACGCACCAACCGGGCAAAGGTCCTGACCGGGCAAACCACACGGTTGCACACCCGTCGGGCATTGCGGGGGCGGGGAGCCGCTACTGCTACTGCTGGTGCTGGTACTGGTACTGGTACTGGTACTGCTGCTGCTGCTGCTGCCGCCATCGGGTGGCGGGGGCGGGAAACATTCCGGCGGCAAGTCGTCGACCGTTTTACCAATGCAAAGTTCACAAATCCCGCAGCCGTTGTAACACTCGTTCTTGACCTGCGTGCACGGCGCGCACGCCGTGTCTTGATCCGGCGCTCCTAGTTTATCGAGCGTGCACGAGTAGTTTCCGTTGGCGTCTTCCGTACCGAGCCAAACCGGACCGTACTCCATGCCGCCCTTGTAGAGCACGCAGCAACCGAAACAGTCACAACCGTTCGGCACGAGCTGGGGACAAACAGCCAAACATGTGTCGGGTTGCTTGTTCAGCAGTTCGTCGCAGCTGAGGGATGTACCTGGCGTGTTCGCCTTTGGGTCGTGCGGGCATGCCGATCCCTCGGGGCTCAGCGGATCACACGAATGGTTCCAGTAACAACCATCGTTGCCCGAACCAGAATTGGAATCCCAGTAGCAATCAACGGTACAAGCTGGGCCATCGCCGCCAGGAATATCCAGATTCAACCCATTTTCGCTGTTGTCACACGGGCCAAGACAATCCGGATCTTGCCAATCCGTGAGGCCATCCATGTCGTTGTCGATCGTATCGCCGCACAGATAAATCTGATTTTGACAATTGGCTGGGACGAACCCACCGTCCATACCGCTCCAAGCGCCACCACCGTCGGTACCCGCATCGGATCCAGCACCACCCGCGGCACCACCAGCGCCGCCAGATGCACCACCCGAGCCTCCGGTCGAGCCATTACCGCTACCGCCAGTCGCGCTGCCGCTTGTCGATTCCGTCGACGCAGAGCCCCCAGTGTTACCGGTATTCGTGGTTTCGTCGCAACCCGCTGCAACGACCGCCGCAATCAGCGGACCGGCAAGGAGCAGGCATAAAGCGCTTTTCGAGAACGACAGCATGGGAGGTCTCCTTAGAGAGAGTCAGGTTGGCCATGAGCCCCAGGACAACCCGGCGATAAGCTCGGAAGGGGCATTTCGAGGAAGCTTTTCAACAATACGCGCCATTCGTTGACTACGTCCAAACATTTTTTACACGTGTGCCCTTCCTATGAACCGCAACGTGACCGACTTGGTCCAAAAGTGGTCAATCGAATGACCATCAGCTGCGTCGACGACGTACCAGGGCAGCCGTGATTTCGTGTGTAACAACGCCATTACACTGCCGTCATCGTTGGCGGAGACCGCGGATAAAATAGTTTGGCAAAAAATACAGCCTTGGCCGTGCACTCGCCTCGTGTGCTCGACGGAACGATTCTAGGCCGTGCATCCGCGTCAAGTTCCGCTACGTTAGGGGCGCCAAAGGTGTGCCATGAGTGACGTCAACCGCAAAATTCAAGAAATCGTCGAACAAAACCGGGTGGTGCTCTTTATGAAAGGCACCAAAAACTTTCCTCAGTGCGGATTCTCCGACCGCGCCACAAAAATTCTACAAGCCGAGGGCGCCGAATTCAAAGACGTCAACGTCCTGAAAGACCCTGATATCCGCCAAGGAATCAAAGAGTTTTCCGCCTGGCCCACGATTCCCCAAGTTTATATCGATGGGAAATTCGTGGGTGGCAGCGACATTCTTCTCGAGATGCACCAATCCGGTGAATTGAAAAAGTTGCTCGCCCAAGTAACTTGAACGTCAGCGCCTGGCACGTTCCAGCGCTTGCGCCAACACCGCGTCGAACATCGCTTCCGTGAGTCGTCCCGTCTGCGTGTTCTGCTGACTCACGTGATAACTCGCCAATAACCAAGCCTTTTCCGTCGTACCCCGAGGATCGAGAATCTCGGTCGATACGCCATGTGCAAACGCCGGTAGATCGCCGAACGAACGACCGATGAGATGCCCGGTTCGTTTGGACAATCGTAGCATCGCTTCGTAGCCAATTTTGCCCAGTGCCAAGTAGACGCGCGCTTGGGGCAAAAGCTGAAGCTCTTCGAGAAGCCAGTCGCGACAAACCTCGAGTTCGCCGGGCGTAGGTTTGTTGTCCGGCGGAACGCACCGACAAGCTGCCGTGATGAACACACCCCGCAGTTCGAGACCGTCGTTGCGACCCATGCTCGATGCTTGCGATGCAACGCCAGCACGATGAAGCGCCGCGTAAAGAAAATCGCCCGATCGATCGCCAGTGAACATGCGTCCCGTGCGATTCGCCCCGTGAGCTCCAGGGGCGAGACCAACGATCACCAATGTTGCGTTTGGATCGCCAAATCCAGGAACTGGACGACCCCAGTATTCTTGATCGCGGTAAGCGAGACGCTTCGTCGCCGCCACGTTTTCCCGCCACATCACGAGTCGTTCACAACGTCGGCATTGGACGAGTTCGTCATGAAGAACTTGCAAACGAGATGACGAACTGCGCAAACTCATGCACTAGTTTGCATCGACGAACTCGAAGGTGCACGTTCCGAAACAGGAGAGCGCGCTTGTTGCAATTGTTCACCGACGATCATCCCTGACACGATGCGGTCCATCACGACGTCAAACCGAACACGCTGGAACCTTGCACCGCTCGCAAGCCAATCCGTATGTCCACCGGGACCCGGAAAATGCCCCACGATGTCGAGGTGATCGGCTTTGCCGACCCAGATGAGATCGCCCCAAATTTGTGAAGTCAACGGGACGACGCCATCGTTGGCTCCAGGGTCGATGACCTCACCGAGCATTGCCTTGAGTTTGGCCTGCGCAACTCCATCACCTGGTGCACACGGGTACCGCAGATCGATACGCGCCGTCAGGTTGTAGAGCGCTGTGAAGACGCCAGCACTCATCGCGGCCCACGGGGAACGCAGCGCCGAGAGCCAATCCTTGACGGCGTTTTGTGGCGCGTACGTCGCGACGGATTGGTAACGGATGCCAGGGCGATCTTCGACGCCAGCTTGGAACAAGTCCATCGCTTCGGGCATCAGTTGCACGATGGCACCTTGATCCTCGCGCAACAGATCCAACCACATGCGCAGCTCACGGCTCGATGCTTCGTCGAGTACTTTGGCCACTGCGTCCACCGATCGATTGACGATATCGAGTTCGATGTTCCCGATTGACAAACGCCCGAACGCCGCGACGAGGGCCGATGTTGCGGCAAGCGGAGGTGCTCCGAGCTTGAGTGCGGTCACCGTGAGAGCTGAAACGGCGTACAGCAGTCGTTGTCCACTTACCGTCGCGAAAAACGCAGCGAGCGGCGTGCCGTAATGCGGCGTGTTCATTGTTGTGATGGACGCAAGACGAGGCAACCACGCAAGGTCATTCGTCGTCACACCAGGAAGTCGTGCCGTGGGTGACGCGACGAGACGAGCATCGAGGCCTCCTGTCGAATGACCGACGATGTGAATCGGAGTCGATTCGTTGCCCGCCGTCGTAGCGATCATACGCGCGAGTTTTCCCGCACGCCGACAAACGCTCGCGGTGGGATGCACGTCGCACACGTGAACGACTGCTGAGCGACCACGACTCCGGAAGCGTTCCTCGAACGCCACGACCACGTGTTCGAAGTATTCGAACGATGCCAGGTGCGCGAAACCGAACATGCCGGGCGAGAGGTAGATGTGCACAGGAGGCGCCATGTGGTGCGACTTTACCTCGAAGCTCTTCGACGTACGCGTCGTCTTGCGAAGCTCGAGCCGACTGCACTCAGCAGCAACACAAATGGCGCGGTGGTCTTGTCGTGGACACCGACGTTGCAGGAACAGCCGCCCAAGCCTTCAAACCCAGGTGATGTTGAAAGTTGCCGGCAGATGTCCTCGGTGAGAGGCGAGGGGGCTTTGCGCGTGGAGCCTTGTTCCAGGGGAAAATCCAGATTTCCCGTGTTGCGGTTGTCGTGGTGAAAGCTCTCCCAAGACACGACGCCGTTCGTGCGTCCACGCGTGTGCCACACGTACAAAGATCCGCTTCGCGTTCCGACGGCCACTTCGAGATCTCCATCGCCATCGATGTCACCGACAGCCGGCGTGCCCGCGATCCATTGTCCCGTGAACTTGGGAAAACCGTCGGGTTCTCGTCCGCATCCGTTGTACGCGTGAAGAAATTGTCCACCGGTGCCACCGATGATCTCGGGATAGTCATCACCGTCGAGATCCGCGATGGCGTGATCTTGGAGCGAGCTGAATTCTTCCATCGGAAACGGCGATCCAGCGAGCATCGCGCCCGTTGCGCCGCTCCAAACTGCGAGTTGGTGATCACCTCGTTCGACGGTGTCTTCGCCGCGTAAACGAATCGCGAGTGAAGCGGATCCACCCGCCGTGATGATGTCGGGAACGCCGTCTTGATCGATGTCTCCGAGTGACGTGCTCGAAAGTAGTCCCAGCATCGTGTTGGGTTGCGACACATGGGACAACGCACCGAGGCGGTTCGGAGGATCGAGTCCACGTAAAGTTTTCCCCGAGCTACCAAGCGTTGATCGTTCCGGAAGGGCAAACTCGGGCAATGAACCTGGCAACTCTTGCCCACCTGGTTTGGCGGGCAAAACGAAAGGCGTGCCGCCGTTGCCGTGCGAGACAACGGCGCGGGAGTTTCCAAAGTTTGCAATCGCTGGAGAACTGGTGATTCCTTCGGCGAAAAACGGCGCGATGCTGGGTGAAGCCATCGTCACCGGCCAGCCGACGAACAGGGGATCGAGTGGAGTGTGTGTGCCGCGTCCATCGAGCAGATAGAGCCATCCAAGATCCGCGGTTGGTCCAACCCGCTGGCTGGAACCGACGGCAATGTCGACGACGCCATCGTCGTTCATATCGGCAACAGCAGGCGTTGTAAGAATGCGGCTGTGCACGGGTTGCTGATTGGTGTTCGAAAACCAAACATCGACAGGGAATCCGGGGATGTCGTTGCCGTCCGCATCGAAGGCGTACACGCGCCCGTCGAATGCAGCTTGGATGATATCGAGTTTGTCATCACCATCGAGGTCCACGAGCACGGGTGATGCAAACGCACCTCGCGCGATCACGTTTGTCTCGTCCATGCACGGCACGTTCGATGGTGGCGAAACGCCGGATGTTGGGCAGGATGGAACCCGCGGTAGCTCCTTGGGAAAACCTGTCCGAGACGAACCATCGGCTTCGATGACGTAAATCGTTCCAGCAAACGAGCAAGCAACGATCTCCATCGTGCCGTCACCATCGAGATCCGCGATCGCTGGCGCATTAATGAACCCTTCACGTGCACCGTCGATCGCTACGGCCGAAGACGCGTACGCGAGTGCGGCTGTATATGTCGGGACATCGGGTGACGTCGACGCTTTCAAACCATCGATGAGGTTGGTTTGGAAAGGAAAACCAGGCAGAGGCGTCGGCCCAACCTTCGTCATGGCGAAGGCAAACACCGATCCGCCGCTCGACAAGACGACGAGGTCTCGTACTCCATCGCCGTTGAGGTCCGCCATCTTGGGACTCGATTCGATGCTGTCACCAAGCGCGAGGGGGAACCCCGGCACAAGGTCGGGGTCCGTGTGCAAATAGTACGTGCGTCGTTTCTCGCCGGACACGTCACCAACCGCGCCGCCGTGATGCGCGATGGCTCGTATGCGGACCGTGATGGAGTGGTGCTGCTGCATGTGTGCGGCATCCGCACCGTTCTGCAAAAGAGCACTCACATAACGAACGTCCAGAAAGGCAAGCGGTTCGGTGTCGCCTACGGTCGTCGTAGGATCGATGTTCTCTTGCTTGGCAAGAACATGGCCATCGAAGTCTCCTTCGAGCGGTTCCACTCCTGCTGCCCAGTCGACAACGTAGTCGTAAGCGTTTGCCCGGACAGACGCGATCGAGCCTCGGATTTCGATAGGGGTTCCGATGCTGTCGGAAGACAACGCTTCGAACCAACGCGGCGACGTTATGTTCACTTCCGGAGGAATGCGTTGCGCCAGGATGGCTTCGAGTGCGCGCGTTGCATTGATTCGTCCGAACCCGAAACGTTCCTCGAAACCAGGTTGCGAATAGAGGTAGCTGGAGCCGGGAGCGCGTGATTCTGGAACGTCGACATCGTCGGCCGTGTTGATGAGCAACGCTTGCATCTCGCCTGCTGTCAGCGCTGGCGTTGGTCCGTATTCGAGTGCGGTGGACACCATGAGCCCGGCGATCCCTGCAAGAGCGCCAGCGACCCCCGTTCCGCATTCAACACTGGAGATCGACAAGAAATTTTGGCTGCCGAATTGAGCGCACGTACGCGCAGCGATGAAGCTGTGCGACGACGCGGCGTTTGGCCCGTCGTAACCAATGGCGTGCACCGCGAGCGTGTGGTTGCTCGTTGCAGGTAGATCGTGACGACGCGATCCAATCGGTGACGTAGACGTCACGACAAGGACGTTCTTGCCGTAGGCATACGCGAGTGCGGCTTCGGCAAACCGCGTCATGTTCGGCGTTTCGAGCGCCGATTGGACGACTTTTGCACCAACGTCGGTCGCGTACACGATGGCTTGCCCGAAGTCCTGGGCGTCAGCGACGACGCTGTCACCAACACGCAAAGGCAACACTCGACAGCGTGGACAAACCCCTGCACGATCGATGCCGTTGTTCGTCGATGCCGCTGCGATCAAAGCCTCACGCGTGCCATGACCATCACGGGCGTCATCAAAAGGATCGTTGTCGTCCTTCATGAAGTCCCACCCCGCGATGTCGTCCACGTATCCGTTGCCGTCGTCGTCGATGCCGTCGGAAAAACCGAGCACCAGATCGCCCGCATCGATCACGCCGTTGCCGTTGTGATCATCCGTCGCGACACTCAAGGACTCGGCGTAGTCGCCAATCGTGAACGCTCCGTCTTCGTTGCAGTCGAACCCAACGAAGTCCCCCGAACCTCCACAGGCCGATTGATCCGCATGGAGCGGTTTGTGTGCCGACAACTCGCGATGGTTGATGAAAATCTTGTCGAGTAAATCCGGTTCGTCCCAAAGAACTCCGGTATCCGTGACCGCGATGATGACCCGGGGATCGCCTATGGAAAATCGCCAAG
>JANORL010001178.1:0-12971 GCA_031415295.1 Polyangiaceae bacterium
GATCATTGCCGACAGTCCGGCGTGATCAGTCCTGAAGATCCCTATGTGGAATGGACGGGCGAAGGTGGTCGACACCTGCTTGTTCCGATGTTTTTACTGTATGACTATTCATTTCGCCCCGATCACATATCCGTGGAAAATGCCATTGAATGGGCGGCGGAAGACGGAATCGTGGCGGGAGATGAAGTGCTCCTCGATCCAAGTCCTTATCCGAGCCGAGCAGCGTGGTGTCATGCGCGCGTGGCATTGACAGAAAAACGTTTGTCCGAAGCGCCAGATCTTCCAAAAGTGCTGATCAATCATTTTCCCTTACGCCAAGACATCGTCCTTTTGCCACGTGTGCCGCGTTTTTTGCCGTGGTGCGGAACGAGGCGTACGACCGATTGGCATACAAGATTCGGCGCGAGCACCGTGGTGCACGGGCATTTGCATGTACGCCGAACATGTCACGTCGACGGTGTGCGATTCATTGACGTATCTTTTGGTTATCCTCGTGAACGCCGCGCAGATCGCCCGGTCGATGATTACGTACGCGCCATTTTGCCCAATCCGGAGGCTTTGTGACACTGCTCGCGCTGCCGGACAATGTTGCACATTTGTGGTACGTGGATCCGGATGCCATTGAAGATTGGTATTTGCTCGCGGCATACCATACCGTCATGGCGCCAGACGAAGCACAACAGCAAGCTCGTTATCGCTTTGCTGCGGGGCGTAGGGAATACCTGGTCACGCGAGCGCTCGTGCGCAGCGTATTGAGTACGTATGCGCCCATTTTACCCAAGAATTGGATGTTCGTCCGGAACAAGCACGGACGTCCAGAAATTGCGGGGCCGCACGGAGCGCCTCGACTTCGTTTCAATTTGTCGAATACGCGCGGACTTATTGTATGTTTGGTCACTAAAGATCGAGAAGTCGGCGTGGACGTGGAAGATACGCACCGGTCTGGAGAAACGGTGGCTATTGCGGATCGATTCTTTTCACCGGTCGAAGCTGCAGAATTGACTCGACAACCCCTGCACCGCCAGCGGGATCGGTTTTTTGATTATTGGACGTTAAAAGAGGCCTACATCAAAGCGCGGGGAATGGGCTTGGCCATTCCCCTCGATCATTTTTCCTATCACTTGGAAAATCCCGCGGCAATTGGTATTTCTTTTCAGCCACAATTGCCCGACAACCCTGCTCGTTGGCAATTTTCTTTGACGACGTTGGGTGGACGACATCGCATCGCAACCGCCATCGAACGTCGGCTAGGCGAAGCCCCCCTGGGCATCGAGATGTTAAAAACCATCCCGTTCGAGCGGTAAAACCTAATTACATATTACGTGGGCCACGCGTCGAAGGCGGCCCGAGAGGATAAGGTCGCACCGAAGCAGGCCCCGGAGGATTCGACGGCGGCGCCGGTGGAATGGTTCGCGCGGCCGGCGGCACGCTCGAATAACCACGATTGGATGTTGGCGCTGCGGGAATGACCCGTGTTGACGGCGGAGGAAGCGTCAACCCTCGTGTCGATGACGGTCCGGCAAACCCTTGGCTTTGTTCGAGCGCACGTTTGGCTTCGATACGAGTCACTTCGAGTAAATCGAAATACCCAAAAATCTCGTCGTCGGTCGATCGGGGCATACCCATCGTCCGCGCGACTTCCACCGTGACTGCTCGGCGCAATTCATTCAAAACACGAATCGCTTCCGCATGGAGTCCCATGGCATGCTTTCGCGTGGTGGCATTGATTTCGGACCGCTGTATGAGAATCTTGGCTATTTGTTCACCAGCTCCGACGAACCCAGCCACCCAATCGAACAAGGTGCTGCCACCGGCCACGGGTATTCGCACGAGATCATCAATGAGGTTGATCATGTTCTCGCGGCGAGATCCCACAGCCGACGCTTGATCGGCATACGTATCGCGCAATCGATCCGGGTCCGGAATGAATGCATCTCGAATACGCTGAGCCGCCGCAACAATTTCAGATTCGATACCGGGAATGCGCAAATACGCTTCCGTCATATACCAAATGCCAAGGCCAAATGCATCGTGCTCGGTATTTCTAAGCGCCAATTCCTCAGCAAAGGGGCGACCACCCGTAAGCGGCGCCGGCAAAGCATTGATGGCTTGACGTTGCTCTTCCAGAAACTCTTCGTGCGATTTGCCCGATTGAGTCCGCAAGAGCGGGCCACGACGTACAGTAAGCAGGTCTTCAAGACCGAGCCGCAGGTCGGTGAGGTTTAAAAGCGCGTACGTCTGCATCGAGATTCGTGAAGATAATTGCTTTTTCGTACAAAGCAAGCACTGCGTGCGAGACGGAACGGGAGCGGCCGTCGAAAGACAGCCGCCCCCCACACGGCAAAGAAGATGCTAGGTAGCTGGTGTCAAACTGCTGCGCGCCCGAAATCGTCGGTCGACATCGCTCGAAATCCAGGAGGATTCCTCGCTCCGTCGCCCTAGCTTTCGGGCGCTCGCGACGTTTGACACCAGCCACCTAGACAGACTGACAACGACGGATCTCGGCGATGAAGGCATCGGGATCATCGACCGATACGTAAAGTGACTCGACGCGAACGGGGAAAAGCACTTTCATCCAAATCCGCGGCGATACCTTGAGGCGGACGACGTTCGAATACGATCCCACGACGGCAATTGAGTCCATCAAGTTGGTGCGCCAGCCAATCCCAGCCAGCGCTGGCCAGTGCTGACGCTCGACCTCGACGATATTCGCGATGGGAATTCGCTCGTCAAAAAGAAAACCAAAGCGGATGTGCACAGTGTCGCCGTCGACTTCCACATACGATCGGTCAGCCGTGCCCCCAAAAAGCCATAAAAGTGGTTTGACCCAGTCGCTACGATGAATGGCGGTACGCATGACGCGGCATCATGATCACGAAGCACGCATTCGCAAGGGCCAATCGTCAGTGGGAGATGTCAGTTGGAGATGTCAGCGGGAGACAACGACCGCTGTCGTCGGACCATTCTCCGAAGCGCCCGCCCCCACTGCACCTTGCCAACCCGGTGGTACAGGCGGATCGGTCCATTGAAATACGATTTCTGCATCAATGGGAGATAAATTCACGCACCCTGCACTCGTCGGTTCGCCAAAACGTTCATGCCAATACGCCGCGTGCAACGCAAATGGCGCCCGAAAGTATTGTGTATGAGGCACGTCCGCGATCCAAAAAGACCGATTTTCGCCAAATTCAGGAGACATCGTCGCCACACGATCTTTAAACGTGATGTTGTACGTTCCGAGCGGCGTGGTGCTGGCTTTTACGAGATCGATACCTGGTGTCGGTACACCACCAGCGCCCGGAGAAATGAGCGTGGCATAAACAGGTCGTAATCCTTCATATGCAACCAACGTACCCTGCGTTATTCGAACGATGACCCACTTCTGTCCCTCGCGAACACCAAAAGGAAGTTTCGTGCGCGCTTCGACGATCGTCGCGTCTTGCTCCGCGACCCAAACGACATGCGCCCCTTCCCGTTCTTTTGTTTCGAGGTATTTCGTCCCCGTGACGTCCAAACTTTGCCCCGTCAGGCGCGCATAGGTGCGAGCTGCAAAAGAAATGCCCAGCGATTCGACCTTGCCGTCTTCGGTTTTGCGCCATTTCAAACGCGGACGCTGTCGAAACCAAGCCACCGGCAAGTTTTGCTCGGTGTCCACCCAAAAACCACGAAATGAACTCGGTTTGAAAGGACGAACGCGATCAGCAGGCACGGCCGTAAGGTCCACACTGAGCAAATAGGTGCGTCCTTCGACAGCAAAAGCTTTGGTATAAGAAAGCATCGAGCCGCGAGGAATTTTTTGCCGCATGAGGCCAAAACGACCAGGACGAATCGGTTGTCCCCGCTCGAGAAACGACGGAATAGTCTCGGTGGGCAAAATAGGTTCGTCCACGGCCAAGTCTTCATGCGCGGCTAAGAATGGAGGTAACTTTTCAAATTTACCAGCCGGGCCAAATACAGCTTCGAAACGCGATTGTTCACGATGTGTCGGAATTCGGTTGTACATAGGAGCGCCATTGGATACCGCATATCGATACGGATAGGGCCCAGCTCGAGGTGCTGTCGCGGCCATCGCAATGACGTGTTCAGATGACGGATTGCGGGAAACGAATGAATCGTTGCAAACGTACCCGCGAGGTTCAACCGCGAAAAACCCTCCCGAACAGTCGACCCCCGGTACCGTTTCGGTTTGGCGCAAAACAACCGATTCGCCGACACGAATGTAACCAATGTATTTGCCGGTGTGTTTGTCGGGTACGTTCAAAATCGATGGAATGCCTTTGACAGCAAAAAGCCGAGGCGCCAATGGCACCATGAATGGTTTGTCTTGGGCATCCTTGGGTTCATCGGCCACCACAGTCACTTCAGGGGCGGGCGTGGAAACCGCCGCGGCATTGGACGATGTAGAAACAACCGGAACGTCTGCCGTCGGTGGCGGACGTAAAACAGGAGCGGAGGAAACGCGCGTTTCTACAGTGTGCGCACCTTTCCCGCATGCACCCGAAACGACAATCAACAACACGACGCCTGGGCGCGTGACCCTCGTGAGGTTCATCCCGACGAACCAAGCATCCAAATCGTGCCATCACGACAAGCAACGACGAGTTTGCGATCCCCGGCTGGCTGCAAGCCGATGGGATTGTTGCAAAGCCGCTCGCTCGTGACGAGGACCGTACCATCAGGTCGAACGATGCCCACGCGTCCATTGTGCCGCACGAAGGCCACGTTTCCCGCATCGTCGACAACAACCGGAGGACTTGGTCGGGCGTCCCCAGTGCCGAAAAATGCGGCAGGTATTTGGTCCGACAAACCCTTGTCGAGGAGCGCGCGCATTTTTTCATTTCCAGCCGAATCCACTCCAAAAAGCAGACCCGACGCGAGCGTGACAATGGCAAAACCACGCGGATGCAGCGCAATAGGCTCGTCGAACGAACCAAGACCCACATCACCCATACGCGTATTCGTCAAACCCGTGGGTATGTCGAGACCAACCAACGTTTTACCACCAACGATTCCCAAAAGAGTCCGGGTTCCTTCGAGTACAGCGCCTCGCCGAACGATGCCTCCGAACGACCCAATCCGACGCGGCAAATTGGGCGGTCGGAACGAATAGACCGCTCCTGAATCCGTCGTCGCCAAGATGCCCTCGGGACCTTCGAGCAACGCGCCAACAGCTCGTTCAGGCAACGCCGCGCGCGCGCGTACCGTGCCTAATGAATCGATTTCGACGAACGCTCGACCAGCGAAAACAACGCCACCATCCGAACGCGCAAGCGGAGCGACATCGAGATCACGACCACGTAAACCAAGTGGCGTCGCAAACTTGATCCGACCGTCGCGACTGATGCCAATCGCCGCGCCGTTTGTCGTGACAACTACGACGGTCCCATCACTGGTGAGCACGGGCGCAGCTATGGCGGACGCGGTGCCAATACGAACACGCAGGTTTTCCTTGCCATCCGCACCAATCGCCACGACTTCAGGAATGGTGAGCGCGGTCCAAACTCGACCGGTTTCGTCAACGACCGGAGCAACATCGATGTTGCCACCGAGATGCCGACGCCATTTTTCGATCGCTGGCACAGGAAGCCGCGACGTGCTGTGTCCGGAACGACGGGCATCGACACGTTCGCTTGGGGCGGGTCCGCGAGGAGCACCCACAATCATGGTGCGCGGCATGGATGCATCGAAGCCATCCGCTCGTGCGTCTCGAAAAACTCCGACCGCTCCGATCGTGAGAAGGCACGTAAAAACAGCCAGCATCGTCTGCGCAAATCGACGTGATTTCATCGGCTTTCAAACTCGTATCGCGGTGACGCCCCTGTGACTCTTGGGAGCGTAAAAGCAACTTGAATCTCAGGCACGACAGCGCCGCTAGTCGTCGACGAGGGTCGGCCTATCTGTCCGTACGCGGTGATCGAGTCCCCCACTTTGGCAGCGGATGCAGCCCCCTGAACCAAGCGCACGCGGCACGCTTCGTTGCTCTTGGGACAACCATCTTTGGCCAGTACGTCGAGCAGGTAGACGGTTTGATGGTTCTGCGCACGCACTTCGGCAATTTGACCTGCAACGACAACAGCTCGCCCCACGTCACTGACCGAAGCAAGCGCGACGGTCGTATAACCGACAGGTTTTTCTTTCTCGAACTCCTTGGCAGCTTGCTCGAGACGTTCGACGCGTTGTACGGCAATCGGTACGATACGCGGCGCCATACCGGGAATTTTGGCACGTACTTCGATGCTGGTTGCGCCGATGGATGACACACTCATGCGTTGTGCAAACGCGCCGTCCGCACTGACCTGAATCGGACGACCCGCAACAAGAACCTCGGCCCCTTTCATCGTGTGCCCCGAAAGAACGAAAGTGTCGCTTTCGGTCACGACACGCGGTCCAGGTGCATCGACACGAAGTGAAACAATCGCGACAGCAATGTCGACAGCTCCTTCATCTCGAACGCCATCTGGTGACTTGACGGAATACGGGATATGCCGGCGCAACATCGCGGGTTCGTCAGAAGAACCAGTGCAGTCTGCAGAGACGTCGATCGCGTGGGCTTTGGGTCCGTCCTCGAGTTTGACGATCTGCCCGCCGAGCGTGATTTCCGCTCCTTTGAGCGCTTCGATCGCGATGTGCAGCGTGGGTTTGTCCGCGTTCAACATCGACAAATCTGGCCGTAAACGATAACCGACGTGGACCGAGACACCGACGGTTTCGTCTTGACCACCTGCAGGTCGATCGAGCGCCACTTTCAGGCGATTTTCGCCGAGTGACAACGGGGCGACGAGCGGAAGTTGTGCCAGCCGCGCAGTCGTCATCGCGGTGATGTCACCCATGACCATCTTGGTGCCATCAGGACACGTTGGACAGGTAAACTCGATGGCTTCATGGCCATCCGGCATGACGCGAACACGCGCCGAAAGGGGCGCGGGCGAACGCCAGAAAATCACCAACGCGATCAAAACTGCGACGAGGGCGATGGTTGCAACAATGAAGGGAAGAGCTTTGCGACGGCGCTTGTGCACTTCGAGACGAGCGTGTTCTTCGCGTGAACGCACGGGCGGCAAAACGATACGTTTACGCGCGAGTTTGTCGCGGTTGACCAGCAACGCATCCGGTTCGAGACGTTCGGCACCGATACGGTTTGCCCGACGTGGTCGTGCTGGTTGCGGGACTATCGTCGCGCCAAGTTCGTGCGGCATTTCGCGCGGAGCGCTTGGACGAACCGGGGGGCTACCCAAAAGTGTTCCAGCAACGCCCGTCTTTGGTGCATTCGTAACGGGCGGCTGACCTTCTTTGAGTGCCGTTGGAAGGACGCCTCCAAGCATCGTTTGTTGCACTTGCGAAGGAACGCGAACCGCGGGAGCGGCGCCGTCAACCTGAGCAGCGGCTCGTGCAGCTTTGGTTTGTACTGAAACGATCGTCGGCAGATCTTCAGGAAGTGGTGCGGGAATGGGTGGTGCACCAGCGCCAGGAGCGGTCACGCCAACCATCGTGCGAGCGACGAGGACCCCCAATTTGGTCGTATCACCTTCGGCACCAGGCAAAAGGTGGCCACACGCTGCACACGCTGCGGCGCCAGGATTCGCTTTCGTGCCGCATTCGGGACAGTGCACTTCGCGCATACTACCGGCTTGTGCTTCGTAGGGAAGAGTTTCCCCCCTTTGCAACGTGCGTGATTTTCCGCGCCTTCTTGCCGAATGGCGCACGAGCAAACACGCGGTAGCGCACCGCTCATGCGCATTACTTGGCCCGGTCTTGACAACGGGGTTATCCGCACTGTGTGCTCGCAAAGCGCATCATTCCCTGCCTCGATGTCAAAGACGGGCGCGTTGTCAAAGGCGTGCAGTTCGTCTCTCTGCGTGATGCTGGAGACCCTGTCGCAGTGGCCGAGAGCTACGATGCGGCTGGCGCTGACGAGATCACGTTCCTCGACATCACGGCTTCACACGAACGTCGCAGCACGTTGCTCGACATGGTGCGGGCCACTGCTGATCGCATCTTCGTGCCGCTCACCGTAGGCGGCGGCGTAAAAACGGAACGCGACGTCGAATCGTTGCTCGATGCCGGAGCCGACAAGATCGCCATCAACACCGCTGCCGTCAGCGATCCTGGACTCATTGAACGCACGGCTGCGCGTTGGGGAACGCAAGCGATCGTCGTCGCGATCGATGCCAAGCGTACCTCGACAAACGATCCGCCAAGCTGGAACGTATTCACCCATGGAGGACGAACCGACACGGGACTCGACGCGATCGCGTGGGCCAAACGAGTCGTCGAACTCGGTGCTGGCGAGATCCTTTTGACGAGCATGGATCGTGATGGAACGCGCGCAGGTTATGACCTCGCTCTCACACGCACGGTGGCTTGTGCCGTTGTTGTTCCAGTGATTGCTTCGGGTGGCGTCGGAACACTCGAGCACATCTACGAGGGTTTGTCCGAGGGCTGCGCCGATGGCGCGCTCTGCGCTTCGATCTTCCATGACGGCACGTTCACCGTTGCCGACGCAAAAAATTACTTGGCCAAACGCGGGCTTACTGTTCGACCCGCTCCCCGCACGCTGCAACCGAGGGAAATGTCGTGAACCGATCGCATGTAACGCTTCCGCAAATTCTTGTCGCCGCTTCGACTCGTCACGCAAACATGGTGCCCGAAAGCGCTGCATATTTGATCCTCGCGCTGTGTGACGCCATTGGCTGTTTGCCGCTCATCGTGCCGGATTCGGCCATCGAGATGTCCGCGGAAGGAGCTGTTGCGGTGACGCAACAAGGCAAGGTGGTGCCTGGTCCAGAAGCATCTCGAGCGATGCGCGATTTGTTCGTGCGACTGCTCGCTGTTACGACCGGACCAACCCAACGTCTGGCCGCGGTTGCTCGAACACGTGACGTATCCGCCGAGCGAGGAGTGGACACATTCGCTGCGGAAGTGGAAGCGGCGCTCGTTCCGATGAACCGAGCCGCGGGCAAACGAAGTTTGGGACGTTTGGCACGTGAAACGTTACGGGCTATCGAGTCGGGCAACCTTGCACTTCATTTACAGGCTCGTGCGGGAGCGAAAGAAGCGCCCGCGGCAGCGACGGCGGCCATTGCGCCGCTGATGGTCGCACCAACCGCAGTGGCTCGACCCGTGGCCATACCGTTGCCGCTATTGGCCATTACGCCTCCACCTTCGTTGACGTCGACGCATTCGAATTCGGGGCCGTTCGACATTCCGATCACGCCCACGACGCCGGGCCTGGGTCTCGAAACGGTCGCAACCGAAGCGTTTGTCGATTCCGGTGTTTTCGGCGCAACGCCTACGTACAAGGAAGGTGATTCCATCGCCGTCGAGCCCGCTGTCGCTCGAGCCGGACATGCATCGCCAGGGTTTGACTCGCCAAACACGAGCACCGTTTCGTGCGAACCCACGCAACTATCGGCGCGCGAAGTGCAGCTCGATTCGTCACCACGCACGCCGTCTTCCGATGTGACGACACGAGTGGCGACGACGAGTCGTCGTTTGCAACGTATAGACACGCCGCGAAACCCAGCGGACGTTACGTTGGCATCTGCGGGTGTCGAACCGGTTAGCAATGGGGCATTCGAGACGCCGGCACCGTCGGCACCGGATAACATAACGCTCGAGGTTGCATTGGGCATTTCGAGCCACAATTTCGGTGATTGTCACGACGGACAAACGCAATCGGCGCCGAAGTACAACGAAACGTTGCCCGGATTGGCACCGGTGACGCCAGCACCTTCCGCGCCGGAAGGGCCAAATTCGGCCGAACCATTGCAGAGTTTTGAATACATTCTCGTCACACCATCTGCGTTGCCGAATGCGGTCACGCTCGAGAATGTCATGGCTTGTCATGAAGCATCGACCGCTGGCGTCGACGCTCGTGATGAAGAAGTGCTTTCCTCCGGAAGCTTGAAGACGGCGTCTCCATCCATAGCCATGCTCGTGGAAGTGGAGGAGCGTGCGCCGGATACGGACGACAATGCGCCTTTGCATGGTTTTCGAGCGTTGGACGTACCAAGTGAAGAGCCTGGGCGCGTGGATGAATTGCTCGGAACGTTTGGCCGGCCCGAAGAAGGCGAAGACGAAATGCTTCGTAAAACGGCTTCGAGTTTGAAAGAACTTGCGGGATTGGAACCGACGCCGTGTGCGCCATCCGTTTCGCCGGCGATTCGCGTGCCTTTCTTGATGAAAAAGAAGAGTCCCGCATGGTTGCCCGAGGATACTCGCCAATCTCCGGTGTTGGAACCATCGCCGCTCGTTGAACGTGCGCGTGGTTGGCGTGCCAAACTCATGGTGCCTTTCGCGTTGTTCATTGCGCTCTTGGCTGGGTTTGCCGTGGTGCATTGGCGTTTACCGGAAGTGGTATTGCGTTGGGTGCATCCCATTGAAGCAAAACAGCCCGCGGCCAGTCCGGCTCAGGCCGCCGCCGAACAAGATACGTACGTGGAGCCGTAAGAGGGTGTTCATCAGGCTTCTGCCCATTACGTTGCCTGATGCGCGTCACGTTCTCGAACCAGCTCCAGCAGAAGCTACGCAATCCGCAACAAACTGTGGCCGTGGAAAAAAGAAATCCATCGACACTTTGACGTTTGGCGAAGTATCTTGCATGCCATGCGGCTCAGATATATTGCTTTCTCCGCCCTGCTCGTCATCGGCACGATCCCACGCATCACGACGGCAGCTCCTTTTTTCGTCGAGGTAACCGCGAATCTCGGCTCGCCGCAACCTTGCCTCGGCACGAACGAAGGCTGTTACTCGCATTACGTGCTGCTTACGGACTTCGATAACGACGGTGACCTCGATGCAGTCTTCGCCAACGGAGGCGGGTATTACACACCAGACGATACCGCTCCGCTCGTCGCATATTTGAACGATGGAATGGGCCAATTCACAGAAATTGGAGCCAGTTCATTCGGTGGTTTTACTGGGCGTGTTCGGCAAATAGCTGTCGGTGATATCGACAACGACGGCGACCTTGATTTTTACGCGCCTGATGCGTACGGAATGCAGCCCGATGCGGTCTTCGTCAACGGTGGTCAGACACCGCCCCTGTTCACGCAGGAGGGAGTCGAGCGTATCGGGAAATCGTCACAATCGGGTGGCGCTCGATTCGGTGATCTCGACAATGACGGCGATCTGGATATCGTCGTGACCGATTGGGGCAACGCCCCCCCGGACTCGGCGGGAACAGCGCGAGTTTATCTCAACGACGGAAATGGGTTTTTCCAAGAAAAAACTGCGGCCATCCCACAAAACACTCAATCCGTCGGTACGGGTCCCATTGATATCGACCTGCTCGACGCCGATGGCGATTTCGATCTGGATCTGCTTCTCGCCAGCCGCAAGGGCGAGTCGCTTTTCTTTCGCAATGACGGCACTGGGGCGTTCTTTGCTGCCAATGATGATTTACCGGACCAACCGGGGCCTTACGTGTATGGTCCCGACGCATGCGACGTCGATGGCGATGGAGACCTCGACTTGTGGCTCGACAATGGCGCATTGAACCTGCGTGAACAGCTTTTCATCAACAATGGCCAGGGAGTCTTCAAGGACGAGACGGCCGACCGAGTGACGGGTAATCCCAGCGCGGACGACAACGAAGTTCAATGCGTCGATGTGGACGGAGATGGTGATTTCGACGCGGTTATTGCATCGTTGTCGGGCAATGAGCGAATTCTCGAGAACGACGGCACAGGCCATTTTACACTCGCGAACGCCACGTTTCCCCCTGTCGCCGACAGCACACTCGGACTGGACATTGGCGACGTCAATGGCGATGGAATTCTCGACGCAATCACTGCGCAGGGTGAAGCAGGCAGTTTTTTGAATCGACTTTATTTCGGCGTTTCGCCGCAACCGATTGACACACGGCCGCCGGTATTTCGCGCCGTGGAGGTATTACCGAGCGGTTTGTCCGGGGGATCGCGGGTCGTCCGTTTTGCGGTAAGTGACGGTTCTACGACTGACGCTGGACCGAGGTTGACAAAAGCGTTTGTCGAACTCGAGGCAGCGGGCGGCGTAGCGGACGCTCATTTCATGGGCGGAGATCTATTTCGAGCAAACTTTACGGCTCCCTCGAACGCGACCGTGGGTTATCGAGCGTGCGCCGAGGATCGGCAAGGAAACAAGGCATGCAGTGCGTGGTCGACTTTCCAGACGGTGGATGGTGGAACCGGAGGGGCTGGAAACGGGGGCGGTGGAAATGGCGGCGCTGGAGGCTCCGGGAACGCGGGTGCGGACGGAGGTAGCGCCGGGGGCAAACCTGGTCCAATTCTCGACGATGCCGCTGGGTGCGGGTGTCGAACAAGTCGAAAAACGAGCGCTTCAGCAATGGCGTTCATTGGGCTTATTTTTGGTGCGCTGGCCTTGCGAGCACGAAGAAGTCGAGAGCATTAGGATAAGAATGCCGTTCAAACCAGAGTAGCTGTCGAGCTGATATGACCGGCGGAACGACGCTCTACACAAGCGCCAAGCTTGACGCCCCATAGCGGCTCAGTGACCATGCTTTCGTACGATGGGCTGACGTGTGAGTGGGACAAACCAGGAGATAAAACGATGCGAACTTTGAACTTGCTTTCAGGCGTGGGCGTGGCAATTGTCGCGGCGTGGTTGGCAGTGACGAACTTGGCGTATGCAGACGAGTTTACGTGCGTAATTCCACCGACGGGCGACACGGACTGCGGTTTGAACAGTATCACCATTCCGGCGGTGGGCGTGGTAACGATCGAGGTGTACTCGATCAAGAACAAGTCGACTGGGAAGGATCTCCCAGAGTCAGCGACATTCAGAATTCTGGACACGAACAAGAACAACGAGCAGGTAGGCAAGTTGACGGTAGGCGCCGGAACGTCGAGTACATGGTTTTACAAGAGCCAACTCAGGTTGCTTGTCGCGAACATTCGCGTAAACCACGGGGACTGGACCGATGTGATCGTGCGTGGACGGTTGACGATCAAGTAGTCCCAAGCAGGTCAAGG
>JANORL010001179.1:0-4815 GCA_031415295.1 Polyangiaceae bacterium
CCTCGATGGGTATACCATCGATCCGATGTTGGGTGCTAATGAAGGGCCGTTCGCGCTCAATGTGCTCATCGAGCTGAATCCGGTGGAAGTATGCAATGACGGCAAGGACAACGATGGTGACTGGTACGTCGATTGTGCCGATCCAGATTGCTTGTCATTTGGTAATTGCGCAACGTGTAACAATGGTGGACCCGGACAACCCGAGTTTGGTACGAGCGCTTGTACCGACGGCATCGACGACGATTGCGATGGCAAGATCGACTGCACCGACGACGATTGCAGCGCCAGCGATTATTACGTTACCGAGTGTTGCAATGGCCTCGATGAAAATGGGAACATGATTCCCGACGATTTCAACTGTCGTTGCGCGTCCGATGCAGATTGCGACGGTGGTCAGATCTGTTACACGCACACTTCGCATGCGTGTGGAATTCCGTGCACGGACTACTTCGGCGACATCTGTCCATTCGTGGCGTCTGGATCCTATTGCAATATGGCCACGCAACAATGCGAGTTTTAACTCTCCAAAACTCCTAGCATCGAATAGGTTTCCGCCGTGCGTTCTGATCGCCCCAGTTTTACGTCGATGGTCGTTGCGGGCATTCGTGCCGTCTATTCTGAATTACCGCAACCACTAGGCTCAGGTCCAGACCCGCTCGCAACGAACGTTTTGCCGACGCCATTTCTTTTTCCGTCCTATGTTGCGTCGCTCGTAGGATCGTCACCCAAAGCAAGTGTGGCGCTGCATCGTGTTTACGGAGCTGTGTCGTTTGGTATGACGTACCATGTCGCGTTGCGTACGCGGGCGCTCGATGAAGCATTGCGCGTTTCCCTTGCCGCGGGGACGAAGCAGCTTGTGCTGCTCGGCGCGGGACTCGATGGTCGCGTTTTCCGTATGGCGGAACTCGAGGGCGTAAAGGTGTACGAAGTCGACCACCCGAGTACGCAGCGGGACAAATGCGAACGTTTGTCGAAGAATAATCTTCACGAGATTGCGGATATCGAATTTGTCCCCGTTGATTTCGAGAAAGACGAAGTAGACGTGTCACTCGTGAATGCTGGGTTTTCGCGAAGTGTGCCTTCTTTTTGGATTTGGGAAGGCGTAACGGCTTATTTGACGCGTGAAGCCATTACATCGACGTTGGGAGCCGTCGCGCGAGCGAGTGCGCCGGGAAGCCACATGGCCCTCACGTATGCGCGTCCGCCTTCGGGTATCGTTGCGGCTTCGCGACCCGTCGTTTATGGTGTGGCGCGAGCCCTCGTGTTTGCTGGGTCGGCCGTGTTGGGCAAGTTGGGCGAATCTGTTCGCGGGTTTTTGGAGTCGTCCACAGTGGCGGAATTGGCCGAAGAGGCGGGATTCGTCGTGCGGTCGGATGAAAATGCCGCGGATTGGGCAAAACGATATTGGCCGGGAGAACCGTACGGACCGTTCGAATGGGAGCGGATTGCCGTGCTCGAACGGCTGGGGTGAACGAAGAAACGATGACTACGTAGCGTCTTCGTCGTCGTCCAAAAACACCCCGACACTACCCAAATCTCTGTGTTTGTAATGTACTTTCAGCGTTTCCGCAAACGCTCGCCGGCCCAGTTTCTCGTACGCCATGAGGAGCAATTCTTCTCCGTCCTTTCGATATTCATCGGAATCCAGCCAATGTATATCCAAGCCAAATGTCAAGGCGGCGGCTGGCTTTCCTGCGGCGCAATCGCGTTTGGCCGAGTCAATCCATTTACGTACGCGCGCGGGCATCTTGCGCCACGCTTCGAGTCTTTGATGCGGAGTCCCCACACGAATCGTTCCCGCACCGGGCGGCAGTGCCGGGCCAAACGTTCCCAATGTTTCAATCCGGTCCGCATCGAGCCATCGTTTTGCCGGCGGATCCGTAGCCAGCGCTTGCGTGTCCGCGTCGACAAACCATTCGAGCGCTGCGCACACTGCATGCACGCTCAACGATGCGGGGTCGTCTCCGTATTGGTTTCGAATAATTTCGCGCGCTTTTTCAAGCAAAACGGCAAGGGGAGTGTGGCCTTCGTCGCGCCATGTTTCGGCCGAATCACGTGCATAGTTGTGTGCAATGTACGTCGGCGGATCCGCAGGATCGTCGTACCACAAGCCATAATGCAACCCATCGCTATCGCCCCACATGATGGTCACGAGTTCCGGAGGATCGGCGCGAAATCTGCATTCGAGGCGCGCATCGAGGTCGTCTCGGGTTTTTCGCAAAAGACCCCGCTCCTCGAACCAAACCATGATGCCTCCAGGTCGACGACCGAGATGCTCCATTCCCTTCCGCTCGAGTTCGTTCAAGCTACGCCAAAATGCGGCAAACGTCGCGAGGTAGTGGGGCAAGCGTAAACTGTAAACGTCGCGCATACGTTGTGCAACATCGGGAAAACGGTTACTCGCCCATTCTAACGATCGTTGTCGTCGATCGGCGATCTCCCCGTCCGCGTCGAACATACCTTCGATGTACGACGCCATGGCAACGTTATGCGCTTCGAGCGATTCTTGTATCGGTTTTTCGAGCAGTCCGGCGACGCCTTGTGTTGTCAAAAGTGTTAGTTTGTCTGCGAATTCATCGAGAACGTCGGCCAATTCATGAAAGCGCGATTCGGGTACGAGCACGATGTCCGCGGACGAACTCGAATACGTTTCAATGTTCATCACGTTGATGGCCGCGACGATTCCGAGGTTACGCACGAACATGGGTGGGTCCCATGAACCCAATCGAGCCTTCTCGTCTTCGATCGGTAGTATCTTTGCCCAACGCTCACGTACGATCGTCAGGATCTCTTCGTTGGTAGGTGTGCTCATGCGTTCGCTCCGCTCGAGTGCGTTGCATTCAATTCGATTGCCGCGTATTGCATCAAGAAAACATTCAGCCAATTCGTCGTGTCGAGCATGTTTTTCTCGTGGCGTTGGAAGATGTCGCCCTAGGATCGGTGGTTCGCGCAAAAATGTCAACAAGAATGCGCCGGGCGGAATGGATCGCGCCGGGAGACCGTCGGGTCGATCTTGATGGGCGGGTGCAACGAAACTGCGTGCTGAACGTACGTCGCAAGGAATTCAGTTGGACAATAGGTTGTTTTTGTCCCGTTCGAACAGCAAATTCCTTACGAATGGAGCGTGCACGATCCCCCTTCTGGGGTCATCTTTGGCGCCTACGCAGGGAACGGCGAATGAGCAGACATTCGGGCCGAGCGAGGTCGTTTGGCGCGGACGTCGAATCTTATTGTATTGGTCCTTTTCAGGGGGAGAACACATGCGCGTAAATGGTATTGCCCGCGGCGTGGTTTGGCTGGGTTTTTTCGCTTCAATGATGGCCGCTTGTGGTGGTGACGATGAACTCGGGCTGAACATGGCCACCGGCACGGCGACTGGACCTGTCGCTTGGACGCGAATCTTCGCGGGTGATACGGAGCAAGTTGGATGGCTCGTAGCGACCACGGAAACAGGGCAAATCGTCGTTGCCGGGACCATGCAGTCCAAGGTTGATTTCGGTACCGGAGGGCAAATCGATAGCGTTTCGGAAAACGACATTTTCATCGCGTGGCTCGATCGCGACGGCAAAATTGCCCGCGTACGACGTTTTGGCGAAACGGGCGGGCATGTGCCCATGGGCATTGCCATTGATTCTGCCGGCGGCGTCATTTTGAGCGGCGTCATGATTGGCTCGATCGATTTCGGCGGTGGGTTACTCGATAGCCAAGGAGGTGCCGATGCGTTTATCGCTTCTTTTAGCGCCAGCGGCGATTACCGATTTGCTCTGCGTGCCGGCAATGCAGCCGAACAAAGTGGTGGACAGATCACGCTGGCGCAGGACGGGAGCATATATTGGTCCGGCACATTCGAAGGAGATATCGACATTGGTGGGATGCCGCTAAAAAGCGCGGGGCAATCGGACCTCTTCGTGGCCCAAATCAGCGCGGCGGGCAAAACAACGTGGGCGCGTTCGCTCGGCGGACCAGGATTCGATGGTAATACGTCATTGGCGCGCCTGCCGAACGGGCAGCTACTCGTGAGCGGATTTTACGAAGGAGCCCCGAATTTCGGGGACGGCGCTATGCCCGATGCCGGCACGGGCGACGGCCAGTTCCTCGTGGCTCTCGGCGCTGACGGCAAATTCGCCTGGTCCCAGGGAATCGCTCATAAGACTGGCTATTTCCCATTCTTAGTGCGCGTCGATGAACTGGGATCACCTTGGCTCATTGGCGCATGCGCTGGAGAAGTCGACCTTTTTGGTACCAAGCTAAGTACGCCGGAACAAGGCGTAGCGCTCGTTAAATTGGACGTCGGTGGCGCACCGTTGGCAATGCAGGTATTTCCGGCGGACGCGCCGGGATTCGTACGTGCCGTCCAAACTCGAGGTGGTGGATTCGTCATTGCTGGAGATTTTTCCAGGAACATTGACTTGGCAGGACAAACTCTTACCAGCGCCGGCGAGAGTGACATTTTCGTCGTTTGGGTCGATTCGGAAGGGCGTGTTACGCGTCGAGCGCGAACGGGTGGGACAGGGCAGGAAATGTTTGGCGGCGTATCGATGTTGCATACGGGCCAAGTCGTCGTGACGGGTGCATTCGAAGGCGCAATGAATGTCGGCGGAGCCGCCTATACGAGTGTTGGCGGTCCAGATGCGTATGTGTTGTTAATGAATTGAGGGGACGCGGTACGACGGTGAAGATGACTTCGCGGTCGTACCGAATTACGCGTGCTGCGGGGGATTTCTAGTTGCGACGCCGTCGCAGACCGAGGAGCAGGAGCCCGAGCGCTCCGAAGAGAGCTCCGCCACGTGACGAGTTCGTCGCGCCAGACGGAAT
>JANORL010001180.1:0-7231 GCA_031415295.1 Polyangiaceae bacterium
GACCCAAGCCTTGTTGGGAGCGTTTGTCGTAAAATGCCGACTCAGCAAATTCGGTGCAATCGGCATCGCGTGTTTCGAGTCGGTCGTGCGCCGGAAACGGCGCTTGCGGCGCGCTTCGACGCCGCTCTCGCGCATGAGTCGATCTCAAGAATGAAGGAGAACGATTCGGCCTTGCGTATTCATTCCTTCAGCCCAACAATTCGTCCACGCGTTTCACCCACGCCTGTTTCCCGTCGAATACCATCACGTATTCGTACACAAGCTCCACACCCGACGTGCGTAGTTCCGTCGCATAATGTTTTTTGCGCACTTGTAGTGCAGCGTCTTTCAAAACGTCGTCCGTCGTTTTCTTTCGGTCGTGTACCTTGAACTCCATCACGACGCCCGGGCCACTCGTGGGAGCTTTCGGTCGCATAAGCACGTCGGCTCGCCCGAGCCCCGATTCACGATTCGAACGGATTTCGTATCGCCCCTCCAAATGGACCAGCAGCCCCAAAATGAATCCGTGATAAAGTTTTTCCGGTTCGAACGTGCCTGGATCGTAAAACGAAATGGCCGTCAAGAGGATATGTTCGAGCATTTCTTGCGCGTTTGTTGCGTTGCCGGAAAGAAGCGCTTCGACGAACGCGTCCGTGTAACCATAACGCGGATCCGCATGAGAAAGCCATTTTTTGAATAGATTCCGGTAGACGTGTTTCACTTCTTGGTTCGGAATCGCCAGTTTGGCGTGGTAGTCTCCGTCGATCACCTCGATCTGTAAGGGTTTCAAATATCCCGCGAATAACAAAAAATTCCAAAACGCATCGGGTTCGCTTTCGATGTTTCGAAGCACAATCTTTGCGTCGACAATCGTGTCGATCGTACCTCCATTCAAGAGTTTTTCAGATTGCTCCGACAAACCCAATCCTTGCTTCAGCGCCAATCGTTCAATGAGATCCGTGGATGCGGTATTGACCCAATACGGTTGCAGGATGCGGTCGTCGACGTAGTTGAGAATCGACCACGGATTGTAAATGACATGCCCACCGAAAAGGTACCCATTAAACCAGGCGCGTACGGCTTCCAATTCGTCGGGCTCGATGATGTTCGCCACTTCGTCTTCGGTAAATCCAAAACACTTAGCAAATGGTTTGTCGAGAATTGACCGTACTCGGATATGGTTCAAATCGGAAAACATGTTTTCTTTGGCAATACGCATGATGCCGGTCAAAACGCCTTTGAACAGGGACGAGTTGTCCTTGAGGCATGCTGAAAGGAACGTCTTGTAAAACGCGACCATTTCGTCGTAGTAGCCTTCGATGTAGGCATTGTGCAGCGGCGTGTCGTATTCGTCGATGAGCAGCACGACGCGTTGTTTGTGGTATTCATGGAGCGCTTTGCATAACCATTTAAACGAATTCGGAAGGTTATCGATGGCGTCTTCCGCCATGACGCAGCGAAGTTTCTGGATGGCGTTGGAATTCGTCTTGTCGTTCGCAATGACATCGCGGTGGTCATCAATTGAAGCGAGGATATGATCACGAATGGCCCTCATCGCCGTGCCAAACGTTTTGCCCTTCGCATCCTTGAACGACACGGTCACCACCGGATAGCGTTGGTAGTGTTTCATGGCGTGTTCATCGCGTGCCACTTCGAGATCCTTGTAGAGATGCGTAAGGTCATCAGGACTCTTGCGAAGGAAGTGCTCAAGCATCGACATGTTGGTCGTTTTGCCAAACCTCCGCGGGCGTGGCAAAAGAAGCACCAAGGAAGGGTCAGCGAGAACTTGCGAAATAAAACTGGACTTGTCGACAAAGTTCGCACCGGATTCCCGCAAGGAACGAAAGTCCGACTGACCGATGCCCGTGATGAACTTCTTCATGACGTCGGTTATTACTTCCTCCTGGAACCCAAGTCAAGTGGGCGGGTGCGTCGAAATGCTTGATTGCTTATGCGCACCGCTCCATGGTGCGACACGTAATAACATCCCATGCGCTTCGCTAGCGACGAACCCTGAAAGCAGGTAAGAAACCATCGTCGTCACCGCCCCGGCGCCTTGACGCCTGGTGTAATCTTCTCCGCCAAACCATTTGTTGCAGCTCCTGCAAAAAAATTCGATAACACCCATGGCGCGAATCGATGCGCCCACAGAATGAAGAAGTTAATATGGCTGGACGTCTTTGGACCGTGCAACAGAGCCTCATCTGGACACGTTATGCCCCCCGATTTCAATCGCTGGGATATCTACTCCGAACAGCGCCTCGACATCTGCGCAGACCCCACGTCCGGCTCGGCCTGCTACTTCGTAAACCCCAACGGCTCTGTCCGATGGAGAGACGTCGACCAGAAGGTCGACAAGGCCTTCCCCGGCATCACCGCCAAGATGGTTAGCTTCGGGGGCGTCTAATCAAGACTTGCAGTGTCCGCGGCTTGCCTTGCACTCTGCGCGATCAAGTATAGATACGCGAGGTAATGGCCGCGGACGCTACAAGCCATTCTCTTTTCGTGCTGCATTGCCGCCTTGCGGCTACCATCCGCAGATTTGGACCATGATGCGGGGAGTTGCAAAAACTCTCTTATGTCGATGGCGGCGACACCAGTCGTCGATGGTCTGAATTGACCTTCTCAGAGGGTGTCTATCAGGATTTCCGCGCTTTTTTTCGCTCGTCTACTGGCGTGCTCAAGCGTCGGAGCATCAATGATATCATTGCGAGAAAAAAATCCTCTTTGCTGGATTCGAGTGTTCGTTCATATTCTTAATGATGAGGCGGTATTGCCAAGCCAACCGAACGTTCGTTCGACGCGCCATTGTTTTGGCAAAACGACGAATCCTTTCATATCATCGGAGCGTTTGACCATTTCAATGGTTATTCGTGTTTCGGATACGATGGCGTCGATGACACCCCCCTTGTATACACCGTCGACCCACACGCGTTTCAGCGTTGGATATTCTCGATGTGATTCCTGGAGAACGGGAACCGATCCATCACGATCTTGCACGGACCCCGCCGTTGTGGGCTTTCGTTTGGGACGGCGTGCGTTGCGAGAGGCGGCTCGTTCGCGTCGGTCATTGATCGAGGGGGCTGACGACGCCGAGGGGACCGCGATCGATGATGTGGGTGTAGATCATCGTGGTGCGGACGTCGCTGTGTCCGAGCAGGGTTTGGATGGTACGGATGTCGGTGCCAGCTTCGAGCAGATGGGTGGCGAAGCTGTGGCGCAGGGTGTGGAGGCCGCGATCGACCTGTTCAACGAATGTAAATCCTCACTCCGCCACGTCGTGACGTCGTTCTCATTTCATGGTTGGCGACGAATTCGACGAGCCGGCAATTTCATCTCCAAGCACGGTTTTGTGCCCGCCACAAGTACGAATTGCGTATTCACACCCATTTTCCGACATGCACGGCACACAAATGCACCTCCGCTCAAGCAGGCGTCATCGTCGCAGATCGACGAATCACCAATGCAATGGGCAGACCTGTGCGTTCTTCGCGCTGACGATTCAGCACGGTAATCGTGAATGACGTCGACTCAATGGCCGTTCAGGGATTTGCTGCGACGTCGAGCCCCTCGTGCGCCATCGTGCGCACTTGCATTTAATCAAGCCCGTAGCTGCGCCACGGATTGCTGAGTCATCAGCAAACCATCAATAAAGCGCCAAGGCTACCGAACCACTAGGCAAGATCTCGCCGGGGCCGGCCACTGCCGTCAATGTATACGCGTTGGCTGGTTGCGCCGTCAAATAACCAACTCGCAAGCTTCGCCCTTTGCCATTACCAACCCCAATGGATGTAAATCCAGAAGGGAGAGCTGGAATCTCTCCTCCACCGTTTTGTAGCGACGCGAAAACCAAGGTCGACATTTGCGACGTCGTAATCATATCCGACCACGAATTCTGCAGTGTACCCATGGTCCCATAAGTCACCCCACGGAAAGCCGCAAGAATCGCAGACCCATTGCTTCCCCCAAAAGTGAACGCGAAGGAAGTTGTCGCGTTGTAAACTTGATAATAAATATCCAGTCGCGGATCATTGTTGGGATTGCTTCCATTCTCGAGTGTCGTCCAACCCTGCGGCGGAATAGCGGTCATGCTTACGCCACCATGCGCGACGAACATCACCAACAAATCATTGAATTGTGCCGTATTAGCGACGGGCATCGTGAACGAACTTTCCACGTCGAGCACCGTGGCCCCGACAAAGACAGAGGGATTCGCGCAGCTACCTTCTAAGCAAGACCCCGATTGACAATCCGAGTTCTGGATGCAGAAGTTACCGTTCGAGCAAGGAACACAATCACCCCCGCCGCAATCGATATCAGTTTCTTTGCCATTCTTGGTGTTGTCCATGCAATTGGCCGCAGAAGCGCAAATATCGTTCGCGCCACAAAACCCCGAAGCGCAGTCGGAATCCGTAAAACACTTCTGCCCAGCGCTACAGGCGAGACACTTCGGACCACCGCAATCGACGTCCGTTTCATCGCCGTTTTTCGCCATGTCCGAACAAGTGGGATTGGGTACACCCGACGAACTGCTCGATGAACCGCTCGAACTGGAGCTTTCGCCTGAACTAGCGCTTGCCGAGCTGCTTTCGGCCCAGCTTCCAGCACCACCGTCACCCGTCGACGTTTTCAAGTCTGGAGCACAAGCTGCAAAAAGCCCCAAAGTCACGAATGCTCCAACAATGACCTGCAATCCTCGAACGTTGTTCATGATCCCAATCTCCTGGCAATGGTAAGCAGCCGCAGCGAAGCACAAAGGAAGCTTCCCCAATGCTAATTTAATGCTATTTCGCAAGTTCTACCAGTTTTCCCACTAACTCCGGGGCAAAGGTCCCTTGCGATAATCGCTTACCAACATTGAGCAAGACATCAGCCCATTTTTTCTTTTCGTCGTCAGTGAGAGTCACCACGATCATTTTTTCTTTTAATCGACCAAACGCTGCCGCATCTTCATTACGAACTCGCGCCGAAAGCGCCGCGCCAGCCACTTTTCCAGTGAGCTTCAAAATCTCGAGCAAATCCGGCGGCAGAGCGGCGAGACGTGGCGTGCGGAAAATCATCCCACCAATTGCCATGACCGCTCCTTCCGCAGCGATATGCGTGAGTTTCGGAGCCCATTGCAATTGTTCGGCAGCTATCGCGGGAGCGTTCACCACGTCGATCGCTCCTGTTCCCAAATTCCCCAATACTTCCGCAGCACTGAGCGGCACGGGCGTTACGCCTCCAATCACTTGATACAATGCCGGCCCAATCACGTCGTCGCGCCACGTGAGCGGCTTTTTCCCTCGCAAATCGTCCGGAGTTCGCACTGCAAATCCGCGACTCATCGTTCGCACGACGCCGACATCTCCCCAACCTCCAAGCGTAAATCCCGCATCGAGCAATCCTTTCTCGAATTCGGAACTCAATGCATTTCGCGCCCGATCGAGTTTTTCCCAGCTGCGAAAAAGCCCCGGCAATTGTAAAGCCAAAATCGGTCGATACACCTTGCTCAGGCCCACCGAAGTCAATCCTGCGGCATCGAGCTGTCCGGTCTTCAATTTGCCGACCATCGTGCCTTCGTCACCTTGAATGCCGTTGTAATAAACTTCGAGCTTCAAACGCCCGCCGCTTTTTTCATCCACGGCCTTTTCCCACGCACGATACACTTTACCCCATAAGCTGGCTTTGGGCGCCATCGTGCCAATTCGAATGGTTTCCGTTGCCGTTGCGCGCCGCGGCGCAAGAGCCAACGAAGCAATGGACGTAGAAGCAGCTAGGAACGTTCGGCGATTCAACGGGTTTTTCATAGGCGTATCTTCGAGCTAAGCACAAATCGGGGTTGGAGTGAAGACTTCTGTAAATGCATTTTCTTCCCCAAGCGATAAAAACTCGTCGGATGAGTAACACTTGTGAGAAATTGATTGTGGGCCTGTTTAAAAACGGTCAGGTCAAAATCCTTTTTACTCGCCCAACTTGTCCCGATTCGAGGCGCATTTTGATCCCTCGAGGGTGATTTGCCGAGCGCTCCCATGCGTTTCCAACAGCCAGCGCTCGAGGTTTGTTAGGTGCTCATCCAGCGACGCTTTCTCGGGTGTCTTGTATGCCAGGTCACCGCACGCATCCGCATGAGCGCATGCGTGCGCCCTTCGTCGCCGCGTGTCGCAAAAAAACGAATGGCCCCATCGAGGGCACGAGCGCCTTGATCGTCGATCATCGACACTTGCACGGGAGACGGGAGACGCGAGACGTCGAACGCTTGAGGGTTTGTCGAATGTCGATGATGGTGCCGACCAAGTGGTTTTGGCTTGTTACGACGCAGCGGCGAAGACACCGAAGGCACGCGACGGAGCGGCTCACGGCAATTTGAATGTGTCAATTGACATTGCCGCCTGTTCATGTTTATCCTCGGTCCATCATGCGTCGAGTTCTTGCGATTTCGTGTGCCCTTCTATTCGGTTGTGCCAATGCGGCTCCATTGCTACCGAAAAGAACCGAGCAAACCAACCCGGATCTGCCAACTCAGTCGCCCCGTATGCCGCTTTCGGCGGGTCAAGCAAACGCGGAAATTTTAAAAATCGAAGGTCTTCGCTGGCCAGAACGATTGCCGCTTTGGCGAACCTGGGCAATCGACACGTCACAGCCGATTTTGCAAGCCCATGCATTGACGCAACTCGCATGGATTGAAGACGCCGAGCGATTTTCTTTCGCGACCAAAGCATTCGAATCGTCTTATGGGCACGTCCGAGCCGTGGCTGCTCGCGTTCTTGCCTCGAGTCGCCCGTCGAATTCAATTCGCACAGCTCTTCTCGATGCCTTGCAAGCTGCCACGGACGAGGAACGAGGCGCGATTCTTTGGACGCTTGTGCTCCATGGTGAACAGTCGGTGGTTTCCAAGGCGCTCGACGAGGTTCGTCGCGGAACACTGACCAAGGTGACTCAATTGGATGGTCGAAATGCCTTCGACAGACTCACTTTTGCTGATTTGTTATCCCCGGACGAACTCGTCGCCCTCGCCAATGATTCGAATGCCGCCGTTCGACAGCTCGTTGCGGTGCGTTTTGCTTTTCGTGCGGAAGTAAGATCGACCGCAATACTCGTGAAATTGTTGCAAGACGCCGATGATTCCGTCAGCGCCGTGGCCGCTGGTGGGCTTGCTCGTGGCGCGGACAAACGCGGCCACGAAACATTACTCGATGCGCTTCGGAAGGCGCCGATCGAACGTCGACAAAAATGGCTTGAAGGCATCCGTGACATTGCGGGAGGCTCCGGC
>JANORL010001181.1:0-56766 GCA_031415295.1 Polyangiaceae bacterium
GAAAAGACTCGCGTTACGCAAGTCATACAGCCCGGCGCTTCAGACGGTGCTGGAGCGAAGGCCACGACGGATTGCCTCGTCGTCATTTACACCAAAGAGCCGACGCTCTTGGGTAAGCGGTTTGTCCTCGACAACAGTCCAACACGCGTTGGTCGCGGGGGAGACAACCAGATCGTTCTCGATGGCGACAGCGTGTCGCGGCGACATGCGCAGTTCCGCCAGGTGGGCGATACGTGGGTCGTCGTCGACGATGGCAGCACCAACGGCACGTACTGTAACGATGATCAGATCACGCGCGAGGTTGTCCTGAAAAACGGCGATCGCGTGAAGGTTGGCCCGACGATCTTCAAGTATTTTTCGGGCGCCGACGTCGAAGCGCAGTACCACGAAGAAATTTATCGGATGACCATCATCGATGGTCTCACCCAGATCTACAACAAGCGCTACCTGTACGAAGCGCTTGAACGCGAACTCATCCGCGGCCGAAGACACGAACGCGAACTGTGTATCTTGATGTTCGACATCGATCACTTCAAACGCATCAACGACGTGCACGGTCATCTCGCGGGTGACTACGTGCTCAAAGAAGTTGCGCGTGTCGTTCAAGCGCGCATTCGTCGCGACGAAGTGTTTGCTCGTTACGGCGGTGAAGAGTTTGCAATCATTTTGCCCGAAACGCCCCTCAGTGGAGCTGTCGCACTTGCGGAAACGCTTCGACAAAAGGTCGCCGATTATTCGTTCGTCTTTCAGGCCGACAGCATCAAGGTCACGATCAGCTTGGGCGTGGCGCTCATGGAAGAGGGCGATCGCACCTCTGAGAACATCATCAAGCGCGCGGATGAAAAGCTCTACCAAGCCAAGCGCACCGGCCGTAATCGCGTCTGCTCTTGAACCATCAAATCGTCCCGATTGTTCGTGCGTGAAACGATTGCTCACGGATCAAATCGGCGTGTAACCGTGATACCAACGAAAGCATGCCGCTAAGCGAGTTTCCGCAACCTGCGGACGAGGCCACTGGAATCGACCTCCCCGACATTCGCATCACTCCGCCCGGACCTGCATCGCGTAGTGCATTCGATCGTCTCGAACGCGTCGAATGTCCTGCATTTGGTCATCGTCGCGATAGTCGTGAACAAACCAGCGGCGTAACCATGACGCCGGTCTTCTTTACGTCCGGCAAAGGCTCGAATCTCTTCGACGTCGACGGCAATCGATTCGTTGATCTTGCCGCAGGTTTCGGCTCCGTCTTGCTCGGTCATGGCGCGCCATCGGTGACCCGAGCGATCGAAGCGCAATCGGATCGGATGCTCCAAGCGCTCGGCGATCTTTACTCGGCCGACATCAAAGTGGCGCTACTCGAGCGGCTTGTTTCCATTCATCCCGGACAATCCCCCCGCGTTCTTCTCTGTCAAAGCGGCAGTGATGCCGTCACTGCTGCGCTCAAAACAGCCGAACTTTCTACGGGCAAACCTGGCATCGTGGCATTCGAAGGTTCTTATCACGGCTTGGGTTACGGGCCTTTGGCGGCATGTGGCCTTCGCGAAAGTTATCGCGCTCCTTTTGCCGCTCAGCTCAACCCGCACGTATCGTTTGCTCCGTACCCGACAAACCAGACGGACGTCGATCGCTCGCTCGCTGCCGTAGAAAAAGCGCTTCAGCGAGGCGACGTCGGAGCCGTTCTTGTCGAGCCCATTCTTGGTCGCGGAGGCATCATCGTCCCGCCGGATGGGTTCTTGTCGAGTTTGTCCGAGCTGACTCATCGTTTCGGCGCACTGGTCATTGCCGACGAGATTTGGACCGGCCTTGGCCGTTCTGGATCGATGTTGCGGTCAACCGCTGCGGGAGCAGCCATTGACATTTTGGTCCTTGGAAAAGGCCTTGGCGGGGGTTTGTCTATCTCTGCGTGCATTGCGCCCGATGATGTCATGCAAGCGTGGGCGCGTGATGGTCAAGTCGTTCACACCTCGACACATGCGGGCGCACCGTTGCCTTGTGCCGTTGCGATTGCCGTGCTCGATTCACTTCGCTTCCGTCGTCTCGTTGCCACTTCCGCAGAAGTTGGTGCACGAACGAAAGCGTATCTCCAAGGGATTCTCGCTGGAGTTCCCGGTGTTGTCGAAGTGCGTGGCGCTGGTCTGATGCTCGGCATCGCGCTCGAAAGTGGAGCGATCGCACTTCGCGCCATGCATCGTTTGCTCGAACTTGGTTACATCGTCACGACTGGCGGACTCCAAGGTGAAGTCATCGTGTGGACGCCGGCGCTCACGATTGCCGAGGAGCAACTCACCGCAGCGGCCGATGCCATGAAGACCGCCCTTGGTTAACGCGCGTTGATACGTGCGTCGGCGCTCCGTCCTGCTACGACTCGCCCCGTGACTCCGCTGCAACAAAGCGAAACGCTGCATTTGCGCGTTCGTCGATTCATCGAAACATCGTTCGAAGGTGAAACAAGCGAACGATTTGACGAACTCGCGTTTGATATCGCGCGTTTTCAATTCGCGCACGTCCCAGCGTTTGCTCGTTATTGCCACGCGCGATCGATCGACATCGAAACGCTCACGCACGCGCATGCCATTCCGGCTCTTCCGTGTGACGTTTTTCGTTTGGCGAGAATAGCTGCGCATTCGAGCGACCAAGACAAACGCATCTTTCGCACGAGTGGCACATCGCAAGGAACCGAAGCGCGTGGTGAGCATCCTATGCGCACGACAGCGACATACGAGCTTGCTGCATTACGTTGGGGCGAACGGATGTTATGGCCGGACGTCCGGCGTTTAGCACCCTACCTCCTTACGCCATTCGTTCTTGCACCTAGTGCCGCAGAAGTTCCCGACTCGTCGCTTTCGTTCATGATCGAAAAGTTTGTTGAAGCTATGGGTACAATTACGAAAAACTTCATACATGATGGGGTGCTTGATGTCGTTGGTTTCGACAATGCCGCCTTCGATGCTCGATTCGTGGGTTGTCCCGTGCTCGTTCTTGGGACGTCTTTTGCATTCGTACATTTGATGGATGGCATGGCTGGGCAGAAGCCTCCGCTCGACGTGGGGCTCCCGCCCGGCAGTCGTGTTATGGTGACGGGCGGATTCAAGGGTCGTTCGCGTGAGGTTCAACCGGACGAACTGCGTTCCGCTATTGCGTCAATATTCCACGTGCCCGAAACGTTTATCGTCAGTGAATACGGCATGACAGAATTGTCGAGTCAGCTTTACGAAGGCACGCTTTGCGCAGCGCTTGGGGCTCGTAATGCAGGAAAGCATGGTTTTTATCGTGCTCCGCCATGGTTGTCGGTTGCGGCGGCGGATCCGGTGACGCTCCAAGCATTACCTACAGGTGAAACGGGCATTTTGCGATTTGTAGATCTAGCGAATGTCGATTCGGCCGTGGCAGTGCAAACGATGGATTTGGGTCGCGTGACAGACGCGGGTGTTGAATTGTTCGGGCGTGCGCCTGGAGCGATGTTGCGTGGTTGTTCGTTGACGGTCGAAGAACTTTTCGTAAAGGGTTCGCCGTGAATGTTGATCGGGCGCGAGCGCGTGTGTGGAGTGTCATTCGCGCGGCTCGACGAATTCAGGATCCGGGCGACGTTTTAGGTCAAGAAGCGCGAGCGCGTCTTGTCGACGTAACGGGTTTGACCCGTGAATCCATTGAATTGGCACTTGTCGACCATTTCGAGACGAATCCGACCGATATAGAAATCGACACGCTTCTCAATTCGACGACGCAGGCTCCTGTTTGTCACGTCATTTTGTCGGCGAACGTTTGTACGGCTCCGCTGCGAGCATTGGCCTTGGCTGTGGCAACGTCCGAGCGCGTGTTCGTGCGTCCTTCGCGACGTGATCCGGTCGTCACGGAATTGCTCGTGCGCGCTTTATCTGAGGATGCCGAATTTGTTGCGTGCGGTGGCGTCATTGAAATCGTGGAAATCGTTCGCCCGAATCCTGGTGACGAGTTGCATGTTTATGGTTCCGACGAAAGCATCACGTCGATTAGGGCAGGTTTGCCCGATGGCGTAGTGGTGCGTGCGCACGGCACAGGCATTGGTATTGCGGTGATTGGTCGGGAACTCGTGATTGATTTGGCAGCGGAAGCCGTTACGCGAGACGTCATTCCATTTGATCAACGCGGTTGTTTGTCGCCTCGATTCGTATTCGTCGAAGGCGACGCATTACGAGCGGAAACGTTTGCGTTGGTATTGCATGCGTCACTGAATCGGTATTCCGAACGAATTCCGCGCGGCGTGGTCGATGACGGATTGCAAGCGGAGATATCGCGATACCGGGCGACGATGGAAGCGATTGGGTCGTATTGGTTTGGCCCGTCGCACGGCGTGGGATTCGACGCAATCCCGCGGGCGCTCGTCTTGCCGCCGGCGGCGAGGATCGTGCACGTCGTGGCCGTGGACGCGCAGTGTGTGCTGACGTTGCTTGCGCCGTGGATACGTCATGTGACGGCGGTGGGAAGCGACGACGAAGGCGAGTTGTCGGTGGCGATTTTCAAAAACGTTCCCGAAGCGCGTCGTAGTGGATTGGGAAACATGCAACGTCCGCTTTTGGATGGGCCGGTGGATGGGCGGACGATTGTCACGTATTCGAAGGGCGTGACGTCAACGTAACCAAGTTTTGATTTCGGGGTGGGTAGCGAGTGCGTCGACGCATTCGGAGCTCAGCCAGTCCGCGGCTGCTTCATACTCTGCAACGCGAAGAATGGCCGCGAAAACACTTGCCTGCGGGTACTGGCAAAGGGCTTTTTGATATTGAAGTGCTCGTTCTGAATGGCCTTTCTTGCAGGCATTTGCGAAGAGTACGATCAATCCTTCGACTGCAGGCCACGCAATTTCGCGAGTACGTTCTAGTGGGCCACGATCGAGACCGAACACGGTAATGCTTTTGTCGCCCTCGGGCGTTATTGGCACATATTTGCCTGTTGGGGATAGTGCCAAATGATCGGTCGGGTCGTCTTCGACTGGGTTGATCAACAGCGGGCGGCCATTTTTCCTAGGAAAACGATCGCGCTTGTGATTGCTGTTGCAAGCATCGCAAGCGAGCAAAAGATTATTCCAATCGAACGCGCGACATGGGGCTCGTCGTTTGGGCCAAAAATGCTCAATGTGCGTGGCCTCGTTACTTTCGCAATACATGCAACGTTCGATTCCCGGCGCCATCGCCCGCAATTTTTCGCGAATTTCCTTGAATGTTGCAGGGGGCTTTTGTTCCCAACGTCGTTTCGCTTCGTCGCGGCGGGCTTTAGCGGTTTTGCTGCGGGAAGATTCTGTTTGTCCGGCGTCGGTGATAGCGACCGTATTGTTCCAGAGGATCCGCGTCGCGTGTTCGCTGAGCGGTTCACGGTGCAACTTCCTCATCCCATTTCTCCGAGCTTACGCAGCGTTTGCTCTACGATTGCGCTACCCGTTTTCGGAAGTTTGGCCGATAGCTGCTTTAACTCTTCTTTTTCCTCGGGTGTAGCAAAACCACGCAAATCTTTGACTTCGAGTTTAGCAATACGCGAGCGTAGTTTTTCTGCTTGTTCAGAATGAGGTCTTTCCAAGCCAAAAAGTGCCGTCATGACAGCATCATCCGCGTCGCCATTGACGACGGTATAATAAAGGTCCTCGGATACATGCTCGACCCGCTCATTGGAACCGGGAACGGGCAAACGAATGAGGCCTTTCGGATCCGCTGCTTGACAAACGAAGGGGCTATGCGTTGTCACGATGAACTGCACGTTGGGAAAATGTTTCTTGAGCCAGAAACCAATGCGTTGCTGCCAAGAAACGTGCAGATGAGCGTCGACTTCGTCGATGAGGACGATGCCTTCATGATCGACTTGGAGAACGGACTTTCCGTCAATGGTTCGCCGTGAAACAATGAGTTTCTTATGAAAACATCGATGCATTTGACGAACAACATCGCAAACCAATGCGATTGCTGCACGATAGCCATCGCTCAGACTTCGTATTTGCCTAGGTATGCCCCCTTGTTCAATGACCAATTCACGCCGTTCATTAAGGCCCACAACGGAGACGCCGTCAGGAAGCAAGCCGTCGTTCAAAAGCGCTAGCACATTATCGTAAAGTTTACGTAATTTGGCTGCATCGTCGCGAAAATCCGCGGCTTTGCTTGCGTGCCCTTTAGATATCAGCAAGTTCGCATGGTGCTCGAAGTTCAGCAGATCTGCATGAGTTTCCTTCAGCCAATGAATTGATTCCGCGAGTGTTGCGTCTTCATCAAATAATGTCGCTAGGCGTGCTGGGACGGGCGGTCCCGGTTCGTCAAAGTCGTCACGAAAGCCAAGACGTCGTAACGGGCCATATCCTGCAATGAACCAGCCCGCAGGGTTGTTATGCCAAGGGCCCCGATATTGAAATGGATCCGGTGGATGGTCTGATAAACTTGGTACCAGCAGAACAACATCATCAGGCGTCGAAAGGAACGGCTCGCTGTCGTCGGATGGTTTTTCCCAGGTGAGACCCGCCCAGAATTGCATGCGCTGGTCGTGTGGGTCATTATCGTCCTTGCCGATCCAATCGTAGACACTGCATTCCAATTCCGTCGTGATTCGGGTTTTTCTTTGCCCAGAACTCACCCAGTCGACGAAGCTTTTTTGCAAATTCCTTGCAATGTCAGGTCCAGCCACAGCCAGCGCAATCGCCTTCAACAACGTCGACTTCCCCGTTCCATTCCGACCCGCGAGCACCGTCCAGCCCGCGAGCGATCCATCTGGACGCGTCAAGTCCAACTCGACCTTGTCGAAACAACGGATGTTCTCAATGACGATCTTGCGAATGTGCATATGTCTCCGCCCGCCGACTTCAGGAGGTCAGGGACGCTTCGTGCCTAGCAACATCCCGACCTGCTTCGTCTGTCAACTCTTTTGCAACGCCCACGGTTCCTACCGAGTGCGCTCGCGCTCGTCCATCATGATTCCAAGACTTGTGAAGAGTTCGTCTTTCTGTAAATGATTGGTCCTCCAACGAATCGCTCTTCCCATCGTCTCGTACTCGCACAGCGCAGCGCTCTATCGCTCTCTTGGCGCTTTTCTGTGCGCTTTCTTGAACCTCTCCATCTCTCTGGATCACCGCGCCCCTCCTGTTATCTTACGCGCCGCTCATGCCCCCCCGCTCTGCCAACGATGCAGAAGCAACCGACGCAGCCGTGTCGAGTTTCGCTTCAAATGACGCCCTTGTGCCTTCATCTCGTCCGAGTGCCGGCCCTCCGGCGCCGCGCGCTGAATCCCGTCTCGACCCCGTCCTCGAGTTCGTTTCGTTTGTAGCCAAATCAATTCCGCTCTCCGTTCTTCTCGACGAAGCACCGAGGCGTATCTGCACCATCGTTCAAGCCGATGTCGTCTCGCTGTTCTTGCTCGAAGGAAGCGGCGATGCGCTCGTGCTTCGTGGCAACGTTGGATATCCCGTCAATGTTCGCGGCACCGTACGTATGTCCGTTGGCGAAGGTTTGACCGGGGCAGCCGTTGCGTCTCGACGTCCGATCGCGGCCATCCACGCACCTGGTGACAAACGCTGGCTCGCGTTTCCCGACATCGACGAAAGTCGTTTTCCTGTTTTTCTTGCCGTACCTATTCTCGGACACGACCGCGTCCTCGGCGCCATCGTTGCGCAACGTTCAGGATCGCGAGCCTTCAAACCAAGCGATGTGCGCCTTCTCGTTGCCCTCACGGCGCCCATTGCATCCGCCATTCGTCACGCGGAAGTTCTTCGCGAATTGCGCGAAAAAAAGCTTCGGCGCACAGGTGGCGGCACGCGCAAGATCACGCTTCCCGCCGTACCCGTGTTTCACGGTCGTTCACTCGGTGCTGTTGCCGCACTTCGGCGCCCTTCGACATCGCCTCTCCGCAAGTCATCACAGGACGATGCGAAGAATCTACGAACTGCTTGGAACAGTGTCGAAAAAGGTTTGTCTGGGCTCTTCACGCGTGCGCAACGATTGGGTCTTTTGCGTGAAGCGAGCTTCTTGTCGAGTTACGTACTCATGGCTGGTGACGAACGCATGCGCGAACGCGCGTTCGAGTTGATCGCGAAGGGCCAAGGTGTTGCCGAAGCGCTTGGCACCATCGCCCGTGAAGCCGTACGTGTGGCCAACGGGATCGTGGGTGATCCGTTTTTGCAGGAACGAGCGCGCGACATCGAAGATCTCTGCGACACCCTCGTCATGCTTGCTTCGCCTGATGCGCGTGCCGAGCTTCCGTCGAAAGCCGTTCTCATCGGCGACAAACTCACCGTATTTGACTTGCTAGTGTCCGCGCGGGCAAACCCTGTAGGTGTGGCACTCAGCGAACGCGTGCCGAATCCCCGGACAAAAGTGCTTCTTCAGCTCCTTGGCGTTCCTGCGATCACGCACGTCGACGGCATGTTTCAGTGGGCATCGCCCGGTGACGTGGCGCTGCTCGATGCTGACCATGGGTTTCTCATGATCAACCCATCGCGTGCCGAAATGGCCACATTACGAGCCGAGCGTAAGAAGGGCCGGACAAACGGTGATGTAGGTCAAGTAGAGCAAGACGAAAACCTCACCCCTGAAGAACGCTAGTTCGAGCGGTTCAGGGGCGAGGTTCGGCAGGTGAAACGCGACGGACGGGATCCATCAGCTCGCGGGTTTGGCAGCCGTCTCTTGAGCAGGGGCTTGCGCTTGTTGCTTGGCGCGCCACTTCGCGAGACGACGGGTTTGACGGACTTTTTCCTTGGCACGGACGAGGGGCTTCTGCGGCATGCGCCCCGTATACCCTAGGCCCTTCCAAGGTGCCAAGCACTTGTGGATGGCCGCCAAAGGTGCCAACCACTTTTTGGAAAGGTGCCAACCACTTTTGCGGTCCCCAGCTAGGATGTTTTCCGAGACACGCTCATGAAGACTCTCGTTTGTCGATGCGAAGACGTCACGCTGCATGAACTCGAGGCGGCCATGGATCGTGGTTACCGCGACATCGAATCGGTCAAGCGCTACACGGGCTTCGGCACTGGATTCTGTCAGGGCAAGTGGTGCTTGGCATTGTGTGCGCGTCTCGTGCGTGAACGAGGTGGTGACGTGGACAAACCCATCACGCCGCGCCCGCCGTATCATCCCGTCGAGTTATCCGTACTCGCAGGTCTGAACGATCTCGATCTTTGTGGCGGTGGCCATCACGAAGATGGTCGTCACAAAAAAACCTAATTCCCTGTGGTTCGACTGCATCGCGGACGGACCATGTACGGGTCAAGGGGCATTGCCCCTTGCGCGGGTCAAGGGCGAGTAGCCCTTGTGGGGTACGGGGTAAAACCCCGCGTCGTGTTGTCGTGTTAAGCGTCGACGACAGCGTGCGGTTCCCGATCGCCATGCAGTGCGACGTAGTCGGCTCGTAGGCCCGGACAAACATCGAAAAACTTGCACTCTTGGCACACGCGGGGTTTTACGCCTCCCGACAGTCGCGAGTTTTTCAAGTCAAACACATCGTCGGGCGTTACGACGGTGACGAGATCCGCGCCGGGGTGCATCACGTGGTCTTCGTATCCATGTAAAAAACAGCGTGGAATATGTAGCGATCGCACATCGAGATCATTTGCGCGTGCGGCATCGAGGGCTTCTTTCACGGCCTCGGCTACGATCGAAATTCGCGGCAATTGATGCGTATTTTTCGCATTGCCATCGGTCAGCGACACGAGCCATAACCGAAAGTGTCGCACGCCTTGTTTGGCCAGCGCGAGCACCCACGCACGCGTGTCCCGGTACGTATCTTCCTTGAGAATCAAGTCCGCGATGGGGTTCAGATCGAGCGCGATCAAGTTCGCAATTGCCTGTTTTCGTAGTGCCGCAGCGCCTTCACGTTGCACCGTTGTGTCGTATGCAAGGTCTTCGAACGCGTGCATCGACACGTGAAACTGGTTCACGCCCGCTTTGGCGAGCATTTCCAGGTAGGGCATGTGTGCGTAGCGCAATCCATTCGAAGCCACTTTCACATCGACGAAACCGCGCTTTTTCGCGTATTTCACGAGCGTCGGCAAATCAGACCGGATCGTTGGTTCGCCTCCGGTGAACGCCACTTCGCGAAACCCACGCACCGCCGCGCGATCGATCTCCTTCGCCACACGCTCCGTCGGCAGTGCACGCAAACGCATCTCTTGCGTGATCGTGCAGTACGTACACGCCAAATTGCAGTCGTAACCGAGCACCACATCGAGCAGCGCCATGCGCTCATCGTACTGTGTACCGCCCGGCTCCTTGCGTTTTACTTGCGCTTCGTGGGGCCTTGGTCCACGTTCCGCCTCATGTCCAAAACGCCGCTCGTGTTCCTCCTGGCCATTGCAGGTTCGGCGTGCAGCACCTTGGCTACGGGCCCGGAATGGGTAGGCGGCGGTCTCGAAACGATGGGTCCGATCCGCGCGGCAGAGCGTGAAGAAGTCGAGGAACGTGAGCGCGTGCGTCTGGCGAAAATGCCCACGAAGATTGGCGCGCGCCACATCTTGGTCATGCACCAACGGTCCATGCAAAAGCCCGAGAGCGTCACGCGTACACGAGAAGAAGCGCGCAAACGGGCCGCAGAGTGTCTCGCGGCATTACGTTCGGGTGCTGCGTGGCAGGCTGTCGTCGGAGAATGCTCGGACGAACCAGGAGCGGCCGAACGATCTGGGGATCTTGGTGTTTTTGAACGAGGTGCCATGGTGAAGGCATTTTCCGACGCGGCATTCCAGCTCGAAGTGAAGGCCATCAGCGACCTCATCGAAACCCCGTACGGCTTTCACGTCATTCAACGAACCCAGTGATTGCGCGAAACCCTTCGCACAGGCAACACACGATTCACCACAAGTAAACGTGCGCGGCGCGTTTTCTCTGCATGACGTGACCTGACGAGCTGTGCTAATGCTCGATCATTGGTCATGCAGAGATTGCGTCTTCTTCATGGCTGGGTTTTCTCACTCGGGGCGGCATTAGGTTGTGGAGGTATTGAACCTCCGCGCCGCGATTGCACAACGGTTGTCTGGGCCGAGCCTGGGGGTTCGAGTGACATTCGCGTTGAAGGCAGTTGGAACGGATGGGCCGAAGCAGAGCCGCTCGAACAACGCGATGATGGCTGGTTTCTAAAGCCGTTCGACCTAAAGCCTGGCGAATATGGTTATCGAATCGTTCGCGGCGGCAAACGCGAACTTGATTTGCTCAATCCACTCACGACATTTCGCGACGAAGAAGAAGTATCGCTTGCTATTGCCGAGGACTGTTCGGCGCCTGTTTTACGTATTGATAAGGTGGACGTCCAAGGCGACGAAATCACGATTGACGGCGTATTCTTAGCGTCGAAGGCTGGTCCGCCATTCGATGCGCAATCGTTACACGTCGACCTTGAAGGCATGAAAGTCCTACCGCGTAATGCTTCGGCGAAGGATGGCACGTTTTCCATTGTGACGAATGGTTTGCCTCGAGGTAAGCATACTTTTACGCTCGTTGCTGAAGACGAAAGCGGTGAGCCGACAATGCCAGTTCGGGCCGTTGCGTGGACGGATCCCGCGCAAGAATCGTGGAACGAAGGCATTTTGTATCATTTGATGATTGATCGGTTTCGAGGTGATGGGGGCGCTACGCTTGCGGCACCTTCGGCGCCGGGTTCTCGAGCTGGCGGGACGCTCGATGGGGTTCGCGCGGAAATCGAAAAAGGCACATTTGACGAACTTGGCGTCACTGCGATATGGCTTTCGCCTGTGTATACGAATCCCACGGAACTGCGCGAAGGTCGCGATGGGCACCTGTACGAAGGGTATCATGGATATTGGCCGCTCGAATCGCGTGGAGTCGAGCCACGAATTGGCGGGGAAACGGCATTGCATGATTTGATGAAGGTTGCGCATCAGCATGGCTTTCGCATTATTTTCGATATTGTTCCCAATCACGTCTACGAACACAATGATCGGTACCTAACGCATCGGAATGACCGCTGGTTTAATGAAGGGTCGGACGGGTGCATTTGTGGCAGTCCTGGATGCGGCTGGGGAGAAAAAATCGGCACATGTTGGTTTACCCCGTACATGCCCGATGTCCGTTTTCAGAATGCCAATGCTTTGCGGGCTCAAGTGGACGACGCCGTCTTTTGGATCGACCAATTCGACGCGGATGGCGTGCGTATTGACGCCGTTCCCATGATGCCACGAGCCGCGACGAGGCGTATTGCGCGATCACTTCGGCAGCATGCGACAGGTAAAGACGCTACGTTTTTGCTGGGGGAAGTGTTTACCGGCGCGGGAACGGGAGGCATCGAGTCCATTCGGTATCATATGGGCCCAGATGGCCTGAATTCTGCGTTCGATTTTCCCCTGATGTGGACCATTCGTGATGTGTTTGCAGCCGATCGACAAGGTTTTTCCGCGCTCGAAGAAACGCTTGTATTAAACGACGCCGCGCTTGCTGGTTCCGGGGCGGTATTGGGGCGCATGATCGACAATCACGACACATCGCGATTCATTTCCGAAGCCGTAGGTAATGCTGGCAATGACCCGTGGAATGCGCCACCGGCTCAACCGACGGATCCCACGGTCTATGCACGGACGAAAATGGCGCTCGCGTTTATTTTGACGTTGCCAGGATTGCCGGTTCTTTATTATGGCGACGAACTCGCCATGGCCGGCGCCGGGGATCCCGATTGTCGTCGCGTTGTGCCCGATTCGTCGGCAATTACGCCGCTCCAAGCCGACGCTCGTGCAGTCGTCGCGCGTCTTGGCAAATTGCGTCGTTGTTCTGCGGCGCTACGCAAAGGTGAACGATTACCCATTGTCGTTGGACCGGACATATACGCGTATAAACGAGACGCGGGCGACGGCAACCCGGTTGTCGTCATGTTTGCGCGCAAGAATGCCTCGGTGCCCGTCCCCGTGGGAGCGGTTCCAGCCGGGCAATACGTGGATCTTTTTACGGGCGAAACTTTTGGACTTGGTCAAGGCGAGTCCGTCGCGCTCGGTGGTTTGTCGTATCGCGTGCTTCTGCGCGAAGGAAGCGTTTGTCTCAACCCTACACCCTGATGTGCGTGACATGAACTTGACCAGAGCAACTTCTTTTTTAACGTTATCCGTGCTGCTCGGACTGCCCATTGTTGGCGCAGCATCCTGCGTGGCCGAAGACCTCAACCAATACGACCCACCCCTCGGAGTTGGTGGATACAACCCTGGCGACAAACCGCCTCCTGGCGGAACGACTGGAGCGGGTGCGGGCATGTCCGGAACCGGAGGCACAGGCAATGCGCCGCCTATGCCGCCCATGTGTGACGACAGCCTGAAGCGATGCGATTACGAATTTTCGCTACCCGATTCGGGACAAACCAGCGTTGAAGTGCGCGGGGATTTCTCGTCGACGGGTTGGAGTATGGGCGTAGGCATGACCAAAGCCGGTGGCAAATGGTCCACGGTCATTCCGATTCCCTTCAATCAGCAAGTGCAATACAAATTCGTCATCGATGGGAACAATTGGATCAATGATCCGACGAACCCGGATACCATTGACGATGGGTTTGGCGGTAAAAATAGCTTGCTTATGGCCACCAAATGCGACCCATTTACGTGTGACGAACCCGCTCCGTTGCCACCAGATAGCCCCATCGAAGCATGGCGCGATGCGGTGCTCTACTTTGTTCTTGTCGATCGCTTCATCGATGGCGATCCTTCGAACAACGGGACGCCCATTGCAGGTGTTCCACCCGCTGCGAATTACCATGGTGGCGATTGGCAAGGCGTCATCAACAAGATCAAAGAGGGTTACTTTACTAAACTAGGGGTCAATTCGCTATGGCTCTCGGTGCCTATCGACAACACCGAAATGTCTGGCGTGGGTACAGACGGTAAAAATTACAGCGCTTACCATGGATATTGGCCGAAAGATTTCTACAAGGCCGAAGAGCGCCTTGGCACGATGGCCAAATTGAAGGAAGTCGTCGACGAAGCGCATAAAGTGAACATTACCGTGCTCATCGATTATGCCGCAAATCACGCGCACAGTTCGGCTCCGGTGTTCCAGCAAAACCCAGGATGGTTCTGGCCGAATTCAAATGGCAATGGCGGAAACTGCGTTTGTGGTGACGGGTGTGCTTGGGAAGGCGGGGCAACCGAGAAGTGTTGGTTTACTTCTTACTTGCCCGACTTCAATTACGAAGTTGCTGCCGCACGCAAATACAGCATCGACAACATGATTTGGTGGTGGCAACAAACAGGTATCGACGGTTTCCGCCTCGACGCGCTCAAACACATGCACATTTCGTGGCTCACGGATTTGCGAGCTCGCACCAATACAGAGATCGACGCCGTCACGGGCAAACACTTCTACATGGTGGGCGAGACGTATACCGGTGACAAGGGACTCATCAAGTATTACGTCGATCCGTTGACGAAACTCGATGGTCAATTCGACTTCCCGCAACGTGCCGAAATCTGCTCGAAGATCCTTTTGCGTCAAGGTACCATGCAGGAACTCGAATCGTTCCTGAACGGAAACGACAATTTTTACGGCAATGGGATCATGAGCACGTTCATCGGCAACCACGACTTGCCGCGCGTCATTCATTTGGCGCAAGATACGCCATTGTGGACAGATTCTTGGGATGGAGGCAAGAACCTGAATTGGGCGAATCAGCCCGGGCTGCCTGGTGAGCAATCAGCGTTCGAACGGATGGCCACGGCATTTACCGTGCTCATGACCACCCGCGGTGTTCCGCTCATTTATTACGGTGATGAAATTGGTTTGCCCGGAGCGGGTGACCCGGACAATCGCCGTGACATGCAATGGTCCGGGTATTCGACCGGCCAGAATCTCCTGAAAGCGCACATGGAGAAACTCGGGCAAATTCGTAAGGATCATGTCGCGTTACGTCGTGGCAATCGGTCAGGCGTTTGGGCGACGACCGACACCATGGCGTACAAAATGGTGCATTCCACGGAGACTCTATACGTGGCGATCAATCGCGGCAATCAACAAGGCTCGGTGAGTGGTTTGCCCAGTGGATCGCTGACAAACCTGTTGACGGGTCAAACCGTCACCGGTCCCACCTTGAACCTTCCCGCACGTTCGTCCATGATTCTCGTGCAGTGATCGGACGGGTTGGGGCGTTCGAGTCCGGATGCCCCAACCTCGCAAATTTCCACGACAAATGCCCCAATCTTGTGTGCGTGTCGACCGCCATCCCTTGACGACGGTCGTTTGCTGCCAAGTCGGTTCCTTTTGACCGCTCCACCTGAGCAGTGTATGACCATGCCACTGATCACCGACACGTAGGAGCCTTTCATGACGTTGCTTGATAATCCTCTCGAATTTGAACGGGTTTTTTACCACCTTCGGCGCGCGTCGATTTTCCGTAACACGAGCCGCTTCGACTTGGCGCGCCTCGTTGCAATGGCGTCGACGACATCCGTCGCGCCGGGCGACACTATTTGTGTAGCCGACAACGCGCCTGGGGCGCCGTCATCGCCGTCATTTTATCTCTTGCTTTCAGGCGACTTTACCCTCAATGGGTCCGCCCTGCCGAGCGGTATTCAAAGTGCCATTGCGGGGCTCGAAGATGTGCTTCGTGGCACGCCTCGCTCCATTTCACTCACCGCGTTGTCGTCAGGAACCGTTGTCGAGATACCAGCTTCCGCCACGCGAGGATTATTAGGAACGTCCAGCGCTTTTCGCCAATCCTTGCACCCACTGTTGGGCCTTGCACCCGCGCCGACGCCGTGTATTTTGCCAAGTGAATTGGGAAGCACAGGAAACGTCGTACAATTCGTAACGACGATTGTGGATACACCCATGTCGCTCCTGATCGAGCTGTTGGCACGTGAAATCGCCACGCGTTTTTCCGATACCGTGCTCGTGTTACGCGCTTGTTCGCCCGGTCAGGCTCCGAGCCCAAGTCCCATTCAAGTGCCTGGATCGGGCCTTGGGGCACTTTTTTACATGTATGTCGATCCAATCGGCAATCCAGGCATTTCGGCTACATTTTCTCCGCAATTCGATTACGTGTTTCTCGATGGCGTTACCTCCTCGGTCGTAGACATCGTCGTGAAGATGTTTTTTGGACATCCTCAAGAATACCTCACGACGCCCAGCATCGGCTCTCCCCGCATTTTGCAAACGAGTGTTGTTGGACAACCACCGCTCCCTTGTTCGGACGAATTGCAATTCGTCAATGCCAACGCGATCAAGTCGACACATGGAAGCCATTGTCGAATTCGTCTCGATCTCGTTCAAGTGCGGGCGCTTGCGCAGGCATGGAACCCGTACATGCCCTTGGCGATGCTCGATGAAGGTCTCACGCGTGAAATGGGAGTGTGGGCTCGGGCATTGACGCAACGGAGAACAGGGCTCGCATTGGCAGGTGGCGGCGTGTGGTCGATGCAATCGGTATTCATCATTCGAGAACTATGCAAGCGCGGCGTACCTCTCGATGTGATCACCGGTGCAAGTGCAGGAGCCATGATTGGCGGGTATTACAGCGTCCTCGGTTTGCCCGGTTTGGACCTCATCGTCGAACGCGGGGACAGCGGAGTTCTCGATGTGGTCGTCGCATTGTGGATGCTCATTCCCGGCATTGCCGAAGCGTTTTTCGGTTATGAATTTGGAGGGCACGCGTGCCTGGAGAACCTCGACGTGGATTTTCGTCCTAATTCGACAAACCTTTCGATTGGCGAAGGGGTGGCATTTACGCGCGGCCCGGTTGCGACCGCTGTTCGAGCTGCGGCATCCGCTCCGCCGCTCGTGGCCCCGACCTTTAGTGCCTCGCAACGATTCGTCGATGGCGCATTCTCGAATAACGTTGCGGCGCAAGTGCTTCCCTATTTCGGAGCCAACTTGACTTTTGCAGCCAACACGTATCCCCCCTCGTTTCGCCCGAAGCCCGCGTGGGTTCCCGATTTCGTGACTCGACTCACGAGCCTTGGACCGTTGAATCGCTTGTTCGATTTCACGGTGGCTTTGAACATCTTGGCCAATCTTACAGGCAAGATCGAAGGTGGATTTGCGGATGTGGCATACAACGCTGCGGCAACAATTCCATTTCCGTTTTTCTTGACGACGCAATTCCGTTTGTCGTCGCAGATCGTCGCGGAAGCTTCACAAAACCCCGACGTTCTCGCAGCAATCGATGAGTTTACGGCGCGATGGGAGCATTCGCGCCGTCGTGGTGGGCGCACGTGGACGACGACCCCGTCGTGAGTGCGCTTCGAATCGATTGTCGTGGAATCAAGCCGGTATGCGAATGTTGGCGAGGTTCTCGACGCGGCCACGAACGCCAGGACGCGCCCGATAAACCGTACCGCCGAGGTTTGTCACATCGAAATCATACCCTTCAGGCGCCAATTCAACGCTCTTGAAAGGAACCGACGACGAGGTAATGTAGAGTTCGTCCAGGTCACGCCCGCCAAACATCAAGCTAGCCACCTGGCGAATGGGCAATTCGATGGAGGTCTTGATTTTCCCCTCGGGATCATAACAAACGACGCGGCCACCGAACCACAACGCGCTCCACACGTTGCCTTCTGCATCGACGGTCAAGCCATCCGGCAAACCATCATTGCGTGCAACCTTGACGAAAACGCGTTTATTCGAAAGACTCCCTGTCTCTGAGTCGACATCATAAGCGTAAATCACGTGATCGTAAGAATCCGTGAAATACAGTGTCTTATTGTCAGGACTAAAGCCAAGCCCATTGGACATGCCCATGCCGGAATCGACGATCCGTGCACTCCCATCGACATCGACCAAGAATAAGTGCCCGCGCTTCACCAATCCATTGGGACCCCAATAAACTGTTCCGGAATACACGCGCCCTTTCGCGTCGGCAATGCTGTCGTTCAAGAATAGCGCTTGCCCATCGAATTCGGTCACGATGGGCCGGGCTGCCTCCCCGTCGCGCACGTAGTGCATGCCCGTTGCGCCGGTGACCACGAGTCCTCCATTGCGATGTTGGATCAGTCCAAAAACCATGTCACCGGTACGAAAGACGGTTTTTTCTCCTGACGCCCGGTCGAATGAATAAATGGTCGACGCATAAATATCGGACCACAAGAGCCGTTGGTGCACCGTATCCCAAAACGGTCCTTCTCCCAACGCGTCACCCGTAGCAATGATTTCGAGTTTCTCAGCAGTCATCACCAGACACCCTCCTACGGCCCCCACCTTATCCTGATGCGCGGACGAAAAGAAGGACAAAAACTGAGGAGGATGCAGATAGTATGGTCAGTGTACGGCGATCAACGTTCAGCGAACCCTAGGCGGGCGCGAACGTCCTCGAAGTCGAGTTCCCACATGTCTTCGAACGGCGCGAAGAAAAGGTTGTAGGCTTTGCCGCTGAGCTCGTACCCGCGCCGCATCTCTTTCAAGATCTGCACGGGTTTGCCATACCGCAACATCATGTACGGTGTGGCGGCAACGGACGCAATCCCGTAAGGCTCGCGTAGGTTCATCATGTTAAACACTTGCAAGCCCATTTCACCGGGGACGTCCACCCCAAAACCAACGATTGCGTGCAAGATGTCGTGAATCTTGAAAAAACGATGCGTGACCCAATCGCGCCTGAATGTGTCCGTAAGACCCGGCACAGAACCCACATGACCGCCAGCGGCAATGTAGTGCTCCCTAAAAAATATCGCATATTGATGCCCAAACGTGCGCTCGGGCAGCTTCAGAAGCGCATCGATATCAATCGGCCGCTTTGTTAGCTCCCGAAGATGCTCGACTTCTTCTCTCGGTGCTCGCTCGATCATGCGTCGGTACCAGGTTTGGACTGGCCACGATAGCGAAACGGCATCGACCATCAGGTTGAGTGAATTGAACTCGAACGGCTTCCACCAAAGTACAGACACCGCGCGGAGCGCTTGACGATATTTAACCATGACGATGGCAGCCATGGTATGCCCGGGACCGTGCGGCTGTCAACGGATCTTGTGTCCTTGACACTTTACCGAACAAGACGCTTGACGCTTGCGGCTCGCATGTACTAAGGACGAAACGAACAATGTCGCACGGTTACAATACGTTCGATGGAGATGCACGTCAAAGCAGCACGTTGGTAAGTATCCGTAAAATTGTTGGTTGACACACTCAGTTACACTTTGAGCAAACACTATGATTGCTGCGCGTATTCTTGGCACTGGAAGTTACTTGGCGGGACGCCGTGTACCCACCGATGAAGTCGCCCGAAATGCATCTCCCGGCAAAGACCCTGCCGGCGTCGAGCAAAAGATCGGCATCGCAACTCGGTATTGGGTCGACTCGAAGACCACTGCTGCTGAAATCGGTGCGGAAGCATTAAAACTCGCGCTCGAATCGTCCGGTATCGCCAAGTCGGATCTGCGTCGCATTATTTTCGTGAGTTCGACCGGTGGTGACATGCTCATTCCGGGAACCGCGCATCTCGTTTGCGATCGATTGGGTCTGCACGATACGTGTGACGCCTTCGATATCAACAATTCATGTGCCGGGTTTCTCACGGGACTCGATTTGGCATCACGATCGGTCGCCACCGGATTCGGCCCGGTCGCCATTGTTTCGGGTGAGATATTTTCACGATATTTGCCCGTGGAAAAACCCCGTCCGTATCTCGTCATGGGCGACGCTGCTGCCGCGGCCATCGTTGGCCCGACGACGCAGCAAGAAGGACTTTTGGCTTCGTTCATGGCTAGTTCCGCGGAACTGCGCCAGGATGTCACGATGCAGCACCCGGGGTTGTCGGCGCCGCCCACGTTTTTGCAATTCGATGCAACGTATGAAAAATTAACCAATGTCGCGGTAGACGCGCTTACCAAGAGTTCGAATGCAGCGCTCGCTGCGGCGGGCCTGAGCCTGCATGATATCGAATGGTTCTTGCCTCATCAGCCGAACGGTCGAATGCTCGAAAAAATACTCGCCATTATGAACGTTCCCCTCGAACGAACTGTATCGGTCGTCGAAGAAATTGGTAGTGTCGGTTCGGCGTCCATTCCAGTGAGCCTCGATCGACTCATGCGTAGCGGAAAGGTTCGTCCCGGCGATCGGATTCTGATGGCGGCAGTTGGAGCAGGCACCGGTTATGGTGCTATTCTTTTTCAAGTAGGTACGCGATGAATCTTGGACCCTTGGCAGCTCGCGCGGCATGGCAAACCTATTGGACCGCCATGCGTCATTACCACCGTTTCGAAGTTCGGGGCTTGGAGAATGTCGAGCGTTCCGGTCCAGCGGTCATTGTTGGTTATCATGGTCGTGGCGTGGCTCACGACATGATCATGCTCGCGTCGCTTCTTTACGAGCGTAGTGGGGCCGAGGTTCGCGCCATCATTCATCAAAAAGTCACCGAATTGCCAGTCCTTGGTTGGCTCCCTCAGGGACTCGGTTATGTGCCTGGCGATGGCCCTGAATTGGCTGATGTATTCGCGCGCGGCGAATCGCTCATGGTGACGCCCGCGGGGCCGCTCGAAGGATGTCGCAGTTTTCGAGAACGCTACAAAGTCAAATGGGGCAAACGCCTTGGGTATTTGAAGTTGGCACTCAAATACCGTCTACCCATCATTCCCACCGGGGGTACAGGTGTCGATGACACGTACATCGGGCTGAATGATGGTTACGAATGGGGTAAACGTTTCGACGCGTCGGCGCTTGCCAAACGGATTCATTGGCCTGGCGGGTTTCCGATCTGGTTTGCATTCGGTGCGACCGGACCGTGGCCCATGACGCTTCCATTTCCTGTCAAAATCGTATGCAACGTCGGCAAACCTATTGACCTCGAAGCGGACGGGCCTGTCGATCCATCCGACAGAAAAGCGCTCGAACGGCTTCACGATCGCGTCACGGGCACTGTGCAAGAACTTCTGGACCAAGGTCAGGGAAAACGTTCGTCATGACGCACGAGCCTTCCGTGGGCAAATGGGCATTGGTCTTGGGCGCTTCTTGCGGGACGGGCGGAGCCATTGCGCGCGCCCTTGCTCTCGACCCCGGTTTGAATATTTTTGGCATTCACCGCGGCAATCATCCCGAAGGCGCCAACGAGGTGCGGGAATCGGTGCTCGCCTGCGGACGCAAGATCCATTTTCGTATTGGCGATGCCGGCACGCTCGAGGGAGTCCAAGCAGGAGCCGACGAACTTCAAGCGGTCACCGGCCCGCATAGCATCGCATTCGTTGTCCATTCATTGGCCAATGCCTCCGTAGGCCGATTGGCATCCGGAGCTGCGGATCAAGTCACCCCACGCCAAGTGTACAAAACGTTCGATTCCATGGCGCATTCGTACTTGTTTTGGACCCAGGAGTTGCTCGAGCGCAAATTGCTTGCTCCCGGCGCACACATTCTCGGATTGACCAATTGGATGACCGATTCTGTACTGCCCGGTGCAGCGCTCATAGCTGCAACCAAGGAGGTGCTCGGCGTGTACACGCGCCACCTGGCGCGCGAGCTCGGCCCACTCGGCTATCGCGTCAATCTTCTAAAATTCGGTGGTGTTTTTACGCCAGCGGTCGAAAAAACGTTTGGCGAGGCGCGTTTGCAACGCTTGCGTCAAGTGCTCGGACGCCTTGCGACTTCGCACCAAATTTCCACGGCCGACGAAGTCGCGCGATTCGTGTCGATTTTGGCAAGTGACGCCTCGGCACGATTTAATGGTGCGACCATTGATTTCACTGGTGGTGAATCGCAAGGGTTTTTCGACGTCATCATGAACGACGCCACTCTGGACGAGGACGACCAGAAATGATGTGGCGGCGATTTTACTGGCGGGCGTCCTTGTCGTTCGGCATGCGAAATGCGAGCGAATACAAGAAAAGGCTCAACTGATCGACATGCACGTCTTTGGCGGCATCAGGTAGCGCATCGACTGGTGCGTGCGGATTGTTATCGTACCATGTGACCATTTTGAACATGGCGCGATGGTACAAATTCGGATTTTGCGAAACATCGAGTTGCTCGTCGGCGACGACAATGGGCGTACCAGGAATTGCCACGCGAGCCATTTCCGCCAAAGCTTTCTTGGCATCGCGAAAACCGTTGATCCCGCCGACATGAAAAACCCGATCGAATGAATGATCTGGGAATGGTAGGGAGTGAGCATCAGCCATGAGCAGGCGCACTTCACTATCGCCTTGCCGATGCAATTTGCGGCGGAGCACCGAAAGCATTCCCGGACTCAAGTCGACTCCCCATATTTCGACCGGCAAACGCGCCGGCAAATCGTGCCGTACATACCGCAGATTTGCGCCCGTCCCAATTCCCACTTCGAGGATACGGATTGGCTTGCCGTCGCTTCGCGGCGTCAGCGATTTCAAATCCAGGCGCGGCATGTATCCATTGCGAAATGCGCCTTCCGTGATGTTCGGACTTCCAACCTGGAAAAGCGGCAATAGTGTAGCAACGGACAAATCATGGAACACCGAGAAATAATTGTAAATGAACCGCATCATGCGGTCCGTTCCTTCGACTTGGTCTTCCACGAAAAGGTGGCACATTCCGTCATTCACACGCCACGAGCTTCCGCAACGCCCGCACGGGAGCTGCCCGCGATCAATGTGGCCATCGAGGATGGTGCCATGGAATTGAAGTTTGCCTTGACAACGAGGACAGGCGAGACGTTCGATTTCAGTCGGTTTCAAGAAGCGAACTCCGGGGTCGGGTGAGTCGTATGCGCCAATGATAGCACAATCAGTGTTCGACTCTCAAGCGTCTTGGGAGGCGAATGACGAATTCCGTGTACTCGCCGGTGCGGGTATCGAGCGACAAGTCGCCGCGGTGGCCATCCACAATGATGTCGTGGCTCAGAGACAAACCAAGCCCGGTGCCTTCTCCCGGAGGTTTGGTCGTGAAGAAGGGCATGAAGATCTTATCGACGGCATCGGGCCGAATACCCGTCCCATTATCCTTGATCCGAATCTCGATGTGGTCCGCTTCCCCCGTCGTCGACACGCGAAGCTCGGGCTGGTATGTCTTCCCAAGTGCGCGCTTTTTCTGCATCACAGCATAACAGGAGTTTTCGACGATGCTCAAGACCACGCGACCTACGTCGCCGGCGACGGCGTCGATGAGTCCCACATCGTTGTCATATTGAGCGACGATATCGATTTTGAACATCGGCTCACGATTTTGCGCTCCTTGTACCGAATAAGCCACATTTTCGGCGACCACCGCGTTCATGTCTGTCGGACCCCGTTCGCCTACCGTATTGCGTGAATGCAGGAGCATGCTGGAAATGATTCGGTCGGCGCGTTTACCATGATTCTCTATTTTTTCTACATTTTGCCGCAAAAGACCAAAAGCTTCGGAAATGTTGTCCAGCGCATCCTCGCTGATCACGTCGCTCTGGTCTTCCAGTTCACGCGTGAGTTCATCCACGAGCTGGACGCTGAGTCCGGCGAAGTTGTTGATGAAATTGAGCGGGTTTTTTAATTCGTGCGCAATGCCTGCGGTAAGCGCACCGAGCGAGGCCAGTTTTTCTTTCGTGACGAGTTCTTTTTGCGTGGCGCGCAATTCATCATTCTTTTCCCGCAGCTCGCGAGTACGTTCTTCGACCTTTTGTTCAAGCGTCGCATAAAGTTTGGCATTGTGAATCGACAACGCCGCTTGTCCGGAAAGTAGTCGCAAAACCTCGAGTCGTTCCGCGGTGAAAGCTCCTTCAGTGAGGCTATTCTCCAAGTAAATGACGCCGACGATTTGACCCTGGTTCGTAAGCGGGGCGCAAAGAACTGACTTGGGCGCCGCCTTGACGACGTACGGATCCCTCGTGAAAATCCCGGCCACCTCCGCGTTGGCGAGCACAATGGTTTCTCCCGTCCGCACGACGTAATTGACGATCGCACTCGACATGCGCGTCTCGTTTTCTGCCAGCGATATTCCCGATGAGATCACGTCCTGCTGATCAGGGTCACATTCCGCTTCGACAACGAGACGTCCGTCACGCATGAGCAGGAAAAACCCCCGCCGCGCCCCAGCGTTTTCCAACATGATTCTGAGCAGCGATTGTACCAAACGGTCAAGCACGATTTCGCTCGATATTGCTTGCGAAGCTTTCATCACCGACGTGAGTTCGAGAACCTCGTTTTTCCCTGTCGTCGTCGGCGTTTGCGAATTGTTTGTATCTGCTTTTCCAAAATCTCGAAAAAGCGCCCTTCCCCCAAGTTTTTCGGGGAATGCTTTTTCGAGCGCCGAAACTTTGGATGTCGCACCCCAGCGCAGATAAGCGTAATGCGCGTCGACCAAATAAGCTTCGCTTGCTCTCGTAAATCCCCACGCACGACACGCATCTGATGCCCGTTCGTAAGCGAGGGCTTCATCGTAGATGTAGTTTTCGTGCACCGCGTTTCGAATGGCACTTTCATAAAGAGCCATAGCTTCGGCCGTATCACCCAGCGTGCGTGCTTGCTCAGCTTCAATCAATTGCCATTTGTGCATGAAATTCATCGGAGCGTTTCGCGCCCAGCCGGCCATTTCGGCCTGATTCCGCGCGACCTTCGTCAGCGCCGCACCACGTTCCGCTTCGGGAAGGCTCCGGGCGTTGGCCAATAGCGCGAGCGATTGAAATTGATTCTGCAAAATCAGCATGGGGTGCCCCATGAGTCCGTGCCGATTCGCTTCCGCCTGCTCGGCGAACGCCACCGCAAGTGCAATATGCCCAAACACATATGCAAGCAGTGACTTGCACGTATAAAGCACGCACAAGGACGAAAAGTTTTTGGCTTCGACGAGCGCTGGCGTCCACCGCTCTTCGTCAAAAGCTTCCCCGACCAATTTCCACGGATCTTCGACAGTCTTCGTGAGATTCTGGACGGTTTGATAAGGAATACTAGCGAAGAGCCGCAACATTTCATGTTTTACGCGGGTCAAAAACTCCACGTGTAACGCTTGCTTTTTAGCAACGTCGTCGAGAGGCAGTGCCGCAATGAACGGCGACGTGCACGAATTGGATGCACAATGCCCAGCGAACTGCAATTCGGCCGTATCGATTCCTGCCGCCAAACCTTCGCGTAAGAGAGGAAGCGTATCGCGTAAATGCACCTTCCACGGTTTGATCAGCACAGCAAGCAACAAATAAACGTTGCTTTTTGCTTGGCGGGCATTGAGTCGTTCGAGCACCGCGGCTGCAAGATCACCCCAAGCGACAGCGGCATCCGCATTGGCAAGGACGCTTACATGCAACACGCCATAGGTTGCATATGCAACCGGAGCAAATGGCGAATTGCCGTGGAGAACGCATTGATGCAGATGTTCGCACGCCACGAGCAGAAAAAGAATGGGATGCGCGGTTTTTGCGGGAGCGGCGAGTAGGACGAGAATGCGCTGCACGGCGAGATTTGCAGGGGCCTTCGTTTCCGGCAATGAGGCTAAATCAGCGATGGGTCGCGTGCCGAGTACGCTCCGATTACGTTCCAGCGCATTGGTAAAGTCATCGCGAGTCGGGTTTGCGGGGAGTTGCACACCCAGCAGCGCCAGCGCTTCCAGACCGTCCCGAATGACATCTTGGAATTTGTTACGCGATAGATTAAAGAGCATTCGTGTTTCGAGGACCGCTACTTTTTCCAGCGTCGTTCGCGAATGCTGCATGGCGATGTCGGCAAGCCGCTGAGCAGCTTCCATATGTGCATTCAAATATTCAGCTTCCGCGGCATCCGTATAGATTTCGACGGCAAGTGCCTGCTCTTTTTCAAATGCATTTTCCGGCAAGATGTTCACGCCGGTCATCGAATATCCGAGCGCGGGCTCGAACGCTGCTGCGGCTTTCGCTTTGCGCGACGCTCGTAAGGCGAGACGGGCCACTCGATATCGCTCGTCTCGTGAGGAGATGCCGCCAATACCAAGCATGTATTGATTTACGACGTCAAAAATCTGGTCGTCGAGCGCCGCTTCGGGAGTGCTGGTCAAGAGCAATCTGGCAAGCTCGAGATGTACATCGGCTTGGTCCTTTTCCCGCAAAAGTGAATACGCCGCGTGTCGCACGCGATCGTGCAAAAACTGAAATGACTTGCTCGTCAAGGTTTCGACGAGTTCTTCGCTGGGCGTCATCGCAACCGGCACTTGTTGCTGGACTGGAATCAACAATCCTTCATCGATCGCTTGTTGCAAAGACGCTGTCGCCGTCTCCGTCGGGCATCGCAATAAAACGGAAAGTGTTCGCACGTCAAATCGATTGCCAATGCAGGCGGCAAGTTCGAGTGCCCGTTGCGCGCAAGGCGTGAGCTTCTGAATTTTGCCCACCATCAGCTCAACAATATCCCGCGTCAGGCCAAATGAACGAATGCGTTCAATATCCCACTGATAGGTCCCAGCATTGGTGTCGAATTCGATCATCCCGTCGTTCACGAGCGACGACAAGAGCTGGCCAAGAAAAAAAGGATTGCCCTCGGTTTTCTGAAATAAAAGCGTCGCCAAAGGTGTCGCGCGCTCTACTCCGCACTGCAATGCATCGTCGATCATTTGGACAATGTGCGGCGTCGCGAGCGGCGTCAGCGCAATCGACGTCAAGATCATACCCGTCGAGCGAAGCCCATCGAGCATCTCCAAAAGTGGGTGCCCAGGGAGAACCTCGTTGTCGCGAAACGCTCCTATGATGCAAAAATGTTGCAGTTGAGAATTCGTGAGCAACTTTTGAATGAGATTGAGAGATGCGAGGTCTGCCCATTGGAGATCGTCCAGATACAAGACGACCGGGTGCTTCTTTGCTGCAAACGTCTGGACAAAATTTTGAAAAGCAAAATGAAAACGATTTAATGCCTCTGTCGGCGCGACTGCTATTGCCGGCGGCTGCTTGCCAATGACCAACTCGAGATTCGGAATCAGTTCGGTAATGACGGAAGCATTGTTTCCAAGTGTTTTCGTCAGCTTGTCACGCCATCGATCGAGTTCGTCCTGGCTTTCAGCTAAAATTTGGCGAATTATTTCCTGGAATGCATCGATTAGCGAAGCGTAGGGAATATTGCGACGTAGTTGTTCAAACCGACCCGTTGCAAAATAGCTGTGGGCCGATACGAGCGGCGCGCAAGCCTCGGTGACCAGTGCTGTTTTTCCAATCCCCGAATATCCCGATATTAAAACGAGTTCCGCGCTCCTCGTTGTGATGTGTTCAACGATTGTTCGCAACTGCGTTACCGCCGCTTCGCGACCATACAACTTCTGAGGCAAACGAAATTGACTCGAAATGTCGTTTTTGCCTGGAACGAATCCTTCCAGTGTTCTCGATTCGGCAAGCCCCGTGCGAATTGTATCCAAATCGAGGGCAACACCTCTGCCAGATTGATGACGTTTGTCCGGAGTTTTGGCCAGCAACTTATGGATGACGTCCGACAACGCTCGAGGTACTTCGGGACAACGCTCGTGTAGTGGCGTCGGCTCGAGCGCAATGTGCGCGTGAATCAGCGCGAGCGTATCTTCCATCTGAAATGGAGTTTCCCCGGACAGCAATTCATAAAGCGTGACACCCAATGAATAAAGATCAGCACGGTAATCGAGTAATTGACTCATGCGCCCCGTCTGCTCGGGCGACATATATTGGAGCGTTCCTTCGAATACCCCCGACTTGCGTAAGGTCGACGCATCGTGCAAGGGCGTACGGGCAATACCCAAATCAATGATTTTAACCTGCTGTGTGGTCGGATTGCGCACCACGTTTGCGGGATTGATGTCTTTATGAATGACCCGCAATTTATGAATTTGCCCCAGTGTTCGCGCCACTCGGCTCCCAATGTCCAGCACTTCGTCAATCGTCGGTCGCCGCGTGGCATACAGATTCCGCAACGATACGCCCCCGAAATCCTCCATCACCAATGCCAACCGACTCTTGTATCGCGCCAACCCGTAAACTCGTATCACTCCTTCGAGTTGCAACGATTTGAGCGTTTCATATTCGCGCTCGAGGTCTTCGAGTTCGCTCGGTGGCGGATGCTCATTCTGGGGAATCTTGAGGATACACGGAACCTGATCCGACAAGCGAATCGCACGACAGATGATCGTGCGACCGCTTTGGTGGACGCGCTCGCCCATACTATACTCGGTCAGAACGTTTTCCATCACCTAGCATGCTACTCTGTCGGGCAACGCAGGTGCACGTCAAATATCACGATCGGGGGAAAATGAGTACAAATGAGCCGGGCACTGGTTGAAACAACGTTGTTTTCGTTGGATTCGCGTCTTTCTTGAAGTGGCGAACCCACGGAAGCGAGTTCCAGGAGTCGTTGTCCTTGATGTATTCCGGCACCACCAAATCGACTTCGACGTAACGCCCTTTCGTCCGTCGTGAAAAATCAGGCCCAAATGTCCATTTCTCGCGTCCCTCGCGGGCCACAATGTCGTTATGAATCGCTCCGCCATACGTGAGGACGATTTTTTCCGGCCCGGCATCCGCATGTTGTGCAAGAAGTGCCGTTACTTTTTCATTCATCAAACGCGCGATCATTTCCAACATGACGATGACGGCGTCGTCTTTTGCATTGAGAATTTTGTCGTAATCCGCGCAAGGCGCCCGCAAAATGTGCGGCTTGACCTTTTTCGCCTGAGCCGCATCTCCCAGCGCGACATATTCGTTCTGGTTTGTCTTCGCTTGTCCCTGCGTGACCGGCTTCTGTTTTTCCGCGACCGCAGCTTCCTTTTTCTTGCCGCATTGCCCTTCGGCGACCCAAATTTCGAGCACGATGTCGCTCGCCACCATGCCGCGTTTCGGATCGGAGAGCATCGGCAGAAATGTTTCCATAAATCGCTTCGTACTCGAAACGATTTCCCCCGCCCCTTTCGGCGCATGCGATTCCCCAATGCCAATCACGAGCGGCTTGTTCGCCAATATCGAAGCAAACGCGTCTTCAGGTTTGTCGAAAAGACGACAGCCTAATTCGCCACACGAGCCGTCGTTTGTCTCTCGCGTCTCTTGCGCAGTTGGCGCCACAGCCGAGGGCGTCGCGGAAACTTTTGCCGAAACCACCGAAACCAATCCCGCAGGCGCAGGAGTCGTCGCTTTGTCCTCTTTGCATGCTGAAATGACAAACGAAACCAAGAATATAAATGTCGAACGTACCAACCGAGACGAAAACAAATGGTTTGTCATGGATACTCAACCAAAAGAAAGAGAATTGTGTCTTGTTGACGTTGCCCAAGCCGACGTTACGTCGGACCCGCGATTCGATCGAGCTGAATGCGGTACATCTTCGACAGCCGATCGAGATCCACTCGGGGCTTCAACGAACGAATCGCCGATCGCGTGACCGCATCGATCTCGGAACCCAGTCGCGCTGCTTCGAGATGCAGTTCGAGTGCCCGCCGAAATCCATCCCGCCCTTTCCACACGTCACCTCGAAGCTCGCTAATTTCTGCCTCGTGCTGGATGAACATCGCGTACGCCGACACTCGCTCGCGCGACCCCAACAAAATCGCCGCACTCGACGAATCACGTCGACCGAGCGTGTCCCACAGGGGACCAAAAATCACGACCGCGCCATCCTTCAATATCTTCGACGCATCGTCGAGTTTCCCTGAACGCCGAAGGGTGACGATGCGCCCGAACAGCTCACCAAGCTGTTGCGTCGTGCGGAAGGTCGAGTCGCGGGATTGAAAGGACATCGAGACTTTTCCGGAACTCATGTCCGGTCGCCGCAGCAGCATAACAGCGTGCGTGGTCTTGGGCGAAAAGTCGGCACAACACGCGTCGAGACGCATGAACACCAAACTTCAGCGGGCTGTGACATGCTTGCCCGCCACCCTTCTCGGCAGCGACGACTCGAATGCTCCACACAATCCGATACGGCAGACACTACGACGACTTCGTTCCCGGCGCGATCTATCAACATCCCTGGGAAGTTACCGTCGATGAAGGTTTGCTCGCCTTGTTCGCGGCATCCTTCCAAGACGCCATTCCAACCTACGCAAGTCGTCGGGTTGCGACAAACCTAGGGTTTTCCGATCGACCCGTCCATCCGCTGGTCTTACTCAACCTGGGTTTGTCCTTCAGCGTTCATGACGTGAGCGAACAAGCCATCGCCCACCTCGCGTACCTCTCTGTACGTTTCCCCAACGCATGTTTTCCAGGCGATTCCGTAAGTGCATCCTCGTGCGTGATCGGCATGCGCCCTGTCTCGACAGGCGAAAAAGGAGTCGTTCACGTTCGTACCGAACTTCGCAACCAGAATGGAGATGTCGTCTGTTCGTTTGAGCGCAAAGCACTCGTTCGCGCCGGCCATCTCGCTGAACGTCCCCCCCATGAAAATCCAGTCGTCATCGCACTTGACGATGTTCGGCAAGACGAACCTTCTCGCGCCCCCAAAATTCTGCTCGGAAATCTGCCCCCACACCCAGGACTTGGTGCGTTCCCGACCTACTGGGACGACTTTGTCGTGGGTGATGTGTACGCGCATGAAGTCGGTCGTACCGTGAGCGAAGCGGAGCACATGCAGCTCGCTACGCTTTGTCGCAACTCGCACCCGTTACATTTCGACGAACACTATTGTCGTAAGCATTCGTTTGCGAAGACGCGCGTCGTGTTCGGGGGACTCGTGCTCGCGTGGGTTCTTGCTTTGTCGAGTCGCGATACATCGGGAAACGCCGTGTGGGATTTTGGTCTCGACGATGGTGCACATTCGAGCGGCGTGCTTGCGGGTGACACGCTCTACGCGGCGAGTTTGGTGGTCGCGAAAGAAGATCGCGGGCCTCATGCGGGCCTGGTCACGCTGCGGATCGTGGGCGTAAAAAACACGCCGACACGCGTGCTGATCGAACGTGGCGAGGATCTGTTCACGCCTGAACTGGGCAAGTCTTCGGGTCGTGTCGTCGACAAAGCGGTCGAAATCACGCGCACACTGCTCGTGCGCAAACGGATGCAACGCGCGTAAACGAATCGCAGGAGCGCAGCGAAGAATGTTCAAAATCAAAGGAATCGATCACGTCGCCGTTGCCGTCGAGAACATCGACCAAGCACTCGAAAAGTGGCGACAAGCTTTTGGTGTCGACGGACAGAGTCGCGAAATCGTTGCTTCTCAAAAGACCGAAGTCGTCTTGCTGTCACTCGGCACGAGCAGCGTCGAACTCATCGAACCCAAGGGCAACGACGGACTCGCCAAGTTCCTAGAAAAGCGAGGTCCGGGATTGCATCACATCGCAGTCGAAGTCGAAGGTATCGAAGCGGCCTTGGCGCTGCTCGAGTCACTCAATGTGCCACTCATCGACAAGACACCGCGCATCGGAGCGCGAGGGCACAAGGTCGCGTTCGTACATCCACGTGCGACGGGTGGTGTCCTCGTCGAACTCGTCGAACCTGCGCACACTGTAGAAAACGTCTGAGTCAAGTTCGTTCTGGCCGCACATGATGGTCAAGACAAACCTGGTTCTAGATTCGTCCGATCGTTTGTTCGCTTCGAACAGCGCGGTTGCGTCGTGCTTCCCCGTTCCCTAATCGGAACGTTTTGTGTTCATACGTTCGAGCGCTTCGTCCAGCGTTTTCTTGTCGTACTTGGCCGTCGTGAATTCCGGACGTTTTGTGCCCATACGTTCGAGGGCATCTTCGATGGTTTTGCGGTCGTACTTCGCGGTATCGAATCCTTGTCGGCCTGCCGATGTTAGCTCGTCGCTCGCACGTACGTCGGTTGTCGTAGTGGATGTCGTCGTGGGCGCATCAAGCATCGCCGCGAGTATTTCTTCGGCTTCTTTGGCGTTGCTGACGACGCCGAGTTTTGCGCCGATATCTCGCGCGAGTTTGTCGAAGGCGCTTGTGTCGAAGTCGTACAAGTACGCGTCTACGAGGACCACGATCGGCCGGAATTGGGCCGTGTCCGTAGGCAGTTTGACCAGGGTCGTCGTGCGAGCTTCGATGCCGTACGGAGCGACGAATGCGGCAACGCGTACGAGCACGTCTGGCGTCATGCCGACGACAAGGACCGATGCTCCAGGCGCGGCTTGATTCGGTCGTTCATTGCTCATGCACTCACCACTGAAATCATGGGCTTCACGTGACTGGCACAACGGAGTGCCGCGTTTGTCGCAAACATTATCGAGTGTTTCGATGACGATACCAGAGTCCATCCATGAACGACCGACGCGTGCATCGCCCGTTGTGGAAATGGCAGAATGACCTGACCCTCCTCGTGCAACGCAGATCCTTGGTGTGCCGAACCCGATGCGCTTCGTGCTACATCGGAAGGCCTCTATGACGACTCGCGCATCTGGTCCTCGCACAGTTCGTGCAGCTCGGGGAACCACTCTTTCGTGCAAGGGATGGCTTCAAGAAGCTGCGCTCCGAATGCTTCAGAACAACCTCGATCCCGACGTTGCTGAGCGTCCTGACGACCTCGTCGTGTACGGTGGCACGGGCAAGGCTGTACGATCGTGGGAAGCGTTCGATGTCATCGTGCGTGAATTACAAGCGCTCGAAGACGACCAGACGCTTCTGGTTCAATCGGGCAAAGCGGTTGGTCGTGTACGTACACATCCTGATGCGCCTCGGGTCTTGATCGCCAACTCGAACCTCGTCGGTCGATTTGCCAACTGGGACGATTTTCGTCGTCTCGAGCAACTCGGGCTCATCATGTACGGCCAGATGACGGCGGGGTCGTGGATTTATATCGGCACGCAGGGGATTTTGCAGGGCACATTCGAGACGTTTGTCGCGGCACGTGCTGCGCATACGACGCGCACCGGTCGTGAAGGAGCGAAGTGGATCCTCACGGCGGGTCTTGGTGGGATGGGCGGGGCGCAACCGTTGGCAGCGACGATGGCGGGGATGTCGTGTTTGGCCGTCGAGATTGATGCGACGCGTATCGATCGGCGTTTGGCGACACGGTATGTTGATCGGCGTATCGATGATCTCGATCAGGCATTGGCCGCGATTGATGAATCCATTGAGCAAGGTAAGCCGGTATCGATTGCGCTTTGTGGCAATGCGGCGGACGTCTTTCCGGAACTCGTGAAACGTGGCGTCGTACCCGATCTCGTGACAGAACAGACGTCGGCGCACGACCCGCTGAAGGGGTACATCCCGCAAGGTTTGTCGCTGGAAGAAGCGGTCGCGTTCCGCGTGAAAAACGCTAAAGAATACGTTTTGCGTGCCAAACAGTCGATGCGTACCGAAGTCGAAGCGATGCTCGAGATGGCGCAATGCGGGGCGGAGGTATTCGATTACGGCAACAACATTCGTACGTGTGCGCAAGAAGCCGGCTGCGAACGAGCGTTTGACATTCCGGGATTCGTCCCGGCGTACATTCGCGAATTGTTTTGTCAGGGCAAAGGGCCCTTCCGTTGGGTCGCGTTGTCGGGAGATCCCGCGGATATTTTCGAAACAGATCGTGCAGTACTCGAAGCGGTCCCGAACGACCCAGACTTGGCACGTTGGATTCGATTGGCGCAAGAACGCGTGGCATTTCAAGGTTTGCCCTCGCGTATCTGTTGGCTTGGATTGGGTGACCGTGCGAAAGTGGGCCTAGCCTTTAATGAACTTGTGAGAACGGGCAAAGTCAAAGCGCCGCTGGTCATTGGTCGAGATCATCTGGATTGTGGTTCGGTTGCGTCGCCATTTCGCGAAACGGAAGCGATGAAGGATGGCTCGGATGCCATTGCGGACTGGCCGATTTTGAATGCGCTCGCGAATACGGCCGGGGGTGCGTCGTGGGTGAGTTTCCATCACGGCGGAGGCGTAGGTATTGGCAATTCGTTGCATGCGGGCATGGTCATCGTTGCGGATGGAACGAATGCCGCTGCCAAACGTCTCGAACGCGTGCTCACGATCGACCCGACCATGGGCGTCATTCGGCATGCGGATGCGGGATATGAAACCGCGATTCAGGTAGCTGAAGAGAAGGGCGTACACGTCCCGCATCGCGTCTAGCAGATCGTTTGCGTTCAAAATGATTGAAGGTTCGTCGCCTCGTCATCGTTTGAGCTCCAACCATTGTCCGATCGATCCAAGTGTTTGCTCCTATCGCCGCGCTCGCGACGCACGTGTTCTCCTGCTTGTCAATCCCCTTGTAGCGCTGGCGTGACGAGTATGTTTTGCGCTCCAACGATCCCGGTGGGGTACGCTGTCGAGGTTACGTCTCGGAGCTGCTTCACCGCCAAATCCGCTCATGATTCGTGCGTACCTTTGTTCGCGTTGGCTTTCGTCTTGACTTGATCGTCGAAGCACCGGAAATCCTGTCGCCGACGTGCACTCCACGTCAGTGGCACGACGCGCGCGAAACGCGCGTTTAGCGGCCTTTATGAGCGGCAAACGAGGCGATTTCACATGAGCGAGACGGACACGAACGGAGCAACCATCGTCACCCCGCTGCTCCCTTCGCGCATCCTCGCTGGTAAGCGGTTGGTGGTCGTCGGAGGAACCGGCTTTCTCGGCAAGGTCTGGGTATCGATGTTGCTGCATCGTTTCCCGGACATCGGCCACTTGTTTCTCCTTGTCCGGGCTAAGGCCGGACAAACGGCGGAAGAACGCTTCTGGGCGCAAATTGCATCTTCGCCCTGCTTCGATCCCATCCGCGAGCGACATCCAGGTGCTGCGTTCGAGAAGTGGATCGCCAGCAAAATCACTGCCTGTGCTGGCGATATCGTCATGCCCGAGTGTGGTCTCGATCCAGCTCTGCTCACGCGCATCGATGGCACCATCGATGCTGTCGTCAACGTTGCTGGTGTCGTCGACTTCAACCCACCACTCGACGAAGCGCTCGAGGTCAACGCGTTCGGCGTGACGAACTTGGTTTCGTTGGCCAAACGCTTGAACGCTCCGGTGATGCACACGAGCACGTGTTACGTTGCCGGGTATCGCGAAGGGCTCATCGAAGAAGTCGATCCGCGTGAAGTGCCATTTCCGCGTTCCCAGGGGGAAACGTGGTTTGGCGCGGGCACCGAAAAACGTACGCTCGACCGTTCCCATTGGGATCCGCAACGTGAAATCGACGAGTGCCTCGACATCATCAAGCAAGCGCGCCATCGCGGAGGCGATTCATTTCGTCAAAGTGCATTCCTCGATGAAGCCAAAGCCAATCTTCAAACGCGTCAAGAACCCTGTCGTGGCACGGCGCTCGAAGATGAACTTGCCAAAGTAAAACGCCGATTCATCGAGAATCAGCTCATCGCAGCGGGTACTGAACGCGCGCGCTTTTGGGGCTGGAGCAATATCTACACGTACACCAAGAGCATTGGGGAGCAGGTGCTCGCCGCCAGTGGCGTACCGTTTACAATTGTACGACCTGCCGTCATTGAATCATCGAGTTTTTACCCGATGCCGGGTTGGAACGAAGGGATCAATACGAGCGCGCCATTTATCTACATGGCTATGCAGGGCCAAGTGCAATTCCCTGGTGATCCGCGCGTGCATCTCGACATCATTCCTTGCGATATGGTCACGAGTGGCATGATCGCGTCGCTTGTCGAGCTCCTCGATGGCACGGCGGCACCGGTCTACCATTATGGAACGACCGATACGAACGGTTGTAAAATGATTCGCTATTACGAACTTATTGGTTTGTACAAGCGACGGCTCGTTACCGATGGCAAGAAGAGCGAGCTTTTTGATTACATCAAAGCGTACTTCGAACCAATCGGGTTGACCAAGAAGCAATACGAAGCTCGAGGCGCGCATGTGATTGCCAGCGCTATGCGTACAGCGAGCGGAATTTTGGGGAAAGTGGCTGCCGGTCCTGCGCGACCATTCCTCAAGCCCCTTTCGGATGCTCTTGGAAATGCCGCCCGCGCCGAAGAACGAATCGGGGACATAAGCGACCTCTTTTTGCCATTTACTGCGGAAAGTGATTGGGTGTTTTCGTGTGCGAATACGCGAGCGGCCATTGCGCGTATGCCCGAAGAGGAACGCGTTAAGTTTTTTTGGGAACCCGAAAAAATTGATTGGCGCACATGGATGTGGGAAACGCACATTCCCGGCCTCGAGAAGTGGGTTTTTCCGCTCATTAACGAAAAACAGCGCAGGGAACTCAAAGCGCTACGTAAATACGATACGCTCGTCGACATTCTCGAAGAAGCCGCCGAACGCCACGATCATACGGTCGCGTTGCAACTTTTGACCGATGAAGGGCTCACGCGTACGAGTTATCGGGAGTGGCGTGACGGAATGTACGATACGGCAGCCCGTTTGGCTTCGATTGGCGTTCGTCCGGGGGATAAGGTCATCCTTTCCGGCGATAATCAGCCGGCCTGGGCGGTTGCCTATTTTGGCATTTTGCGAGCGGGTGCCGTTGCGGTCCCTATCGATCCGGCGCTCGATGAACGTCAAATTGGAAATATCGTACGTTCGTCGGGAGCGCGCGTGGCGTTGTGGGATGCGACGGTCGAAACGAAAGGTGGTCACGGAGCGCGAAGACTGCATCCAGAATTGGCGGTGTACGACATAACGAAGTTCGCCGATCCGGATGCTCCGTCATCCCTCGCTGCGCCGGACCATCAAATCAAGGGCAGCGACATTGCCAGTATCATTTACACGAGCGGTACGACGGGCGATCCGAAAGGCGTCATGCTTTCGCATGACAACTTTACGGCGCTCGTTGCGGCGCTTGGCCCGGTTTTCCCACTCACGATACACGATCGGGTTCTGAGTGTATTGCCTTTGCACCATACGTTCGAATTCACGTGTGGTTTGCTTTTGCCACTGTCGCGAGGCTCGCGTATTCTGTACGTCGGGGAATTGAGTGGCGAACGAGTGTCCAAGGGCTTGCAGCAAGGGCGCATTACCGCAATGGTGGGAGTGCCAGCGCTTTGGCAATTGCTCGAAAGGCGAATCGTTGCTCGCGTCAAGGAGCAAGGTGCTGCTTCTGCGGCGGTTTTTGATTGGGGTCTGGAACTCAATCGAATGCTTGGCGAAAAGACCGGAATGAACCTTGGGCGCATTTTCTTTGGAACCGTGCACGATGCGCTTGGAGGCAATGTCAAGTACCTCATATCGGGAGGCGCTGCATTGCCCAAGGACACGGCGAATGTATTCCGCGGTCTCGGTTTGCCGCTGAGCGAAGGTTATGGTTTGACCGAAGCTTCGCCGGTGCTCACGGTCGCGAAAGCTTCACCGAAATTGCGCCCTGGTACCGTCGGTAAACCCATTCCGAACGTCGAAATCAAGATCAACAATCCCGATGCTAATGGCATCGGGGAAGTTTACGGGCGTGGTCCGAACGTGATGCTGGGTTATGTCGGCAATGAAGAAGCCACGGCGGCGACCATTGATTCCGACGGCTGGTTGCATACAGGGGACCTCGGGAAATTCGACAAACGCGGGCAACTTGTCATTGTGGGTCGTCAAAAAGACGTCATTGTCACGACGAGTGGTGAAAACGTTTATCCCGACGATGTCGAAAATATGCTTGGCGGTACGGCACATATTCGCGAGCTGGCCATTGTCGGAATCGAAGACGGGCAGGGCGGGGAGCGCGTTGCTTGTTTGGCGGTCCCCGAGCGTGACGAAACGGTGAATGCGGACGACGCTGAGAAGAAGGTGTTGCCATCGCGTGCCGAGCGTCATGAGCGGGCGATGAAAGCATTACGCGAAGCGTTCCAATCGTTGCCCAAAGCGGCGCAACCTTCGGTCGTGCATTTGTGGGATCACGATTTGCCCCGCACGGCGACACGCAAAGTCAAGCGTACCGAAGTCAAAACGGTTTTGGCGCGACTCGCGAATGCGGCGGCGGCGCCAGCAGCAACAGGTGAAGCGGGCGGCGCGAATGCGTCGGTTCGGCACGCGATTGCCACGATTGCGAACAAGAAGGTTTCCGAGCTGTCGTCGACAATGAATCTTCGCGCAGATTTGCGATTTGATTCGCTCATGGCTATGGAACTTGCCGCTGCGCTCGAATCGCAAATTGGCCGAGCTTTGGACACCGACAAACTCAGTCGTTGCGATACGGTGGCCGATGTCGAAGCGCTCGTTGCGGACTTGGGCGGGCAAGCTGCGCATGAAATCGATGCGGCGAAGCCCGATGAAGAAGGCGAAGAACCGATCAAGATTCCGAAGCCCATTGCGGACCTCGTCAAAGGGTTCATGGGGAAGGCTCAAGACGGGTTCTACGATCGCGTCATGCGGCCGAAAGTCACGGGTCGGGCGTTCATTCCACACAACCGCAATACGATCGTCGCGTCAAACCACGCCAGTCACCTTGACATGGGGTTCGTCAAGTACGCATTGGGTCCTTATGGTAGCGATCTCGTTTCGCTTGCGGCGCAAGACTATTTCTTCGAGTCCGGGAAGTGGCGGCGTGCATATTTCGAGAATCTGACGAATCTCGCGCCATTTGATCGCAAGGGAGGGCTGCGCCAAGCGTTGCGTCAAGCTGGCGATTTGCTCGATAACGGCAGCACGATCTTGATTTTCCCCGAAGGAACTCGGAGCACCGACGGGCAAATCCACGATTTCGGTGCGGCCATTGGGCATTTGGCTCTGCATCACCAGGTCGACATTTTACCGGTTTGGCTGGGCGGTACCTATGAGGCATTACCGAAGGGTAATGCCTTCCCGAAAAAACGGGAACTCGCGGCACGTATTGGTCCGCCGCTCGAAGTGACCGAACTGCGGCGTTTGACGGCAGGAATGAAAACGTCCGTGGCATCGCGTAAAGTTGCCGAACTTGTAAAGCAAGCCGTCGTGATGCTCAAGGAAGGCAAGGTCCTCGTGATTCGGGACCTGAACAACATCGACGATGCAATGCCAAAGCAGGAACACCCGCTGGTATTGCTGTTCCGGGACCTCGAAACGAAATTCGTACCGGGTCGAGTGACGGCACCTGTCACGTATTACTTTACGCTTGGGAATGAAAACGAGGCGAAGTGGACGTTGCGGGTCGATGCCAAGAAATGCGAAGTGCGCATGGGCAAACCCGAAGGATCGGCACAAGCTGATTGCGTTCTGAAAACGTCGCCGGATATTTTCCTCAAAATCGTTCGCGAGGCGTATACGCCGAGCCCTATGGAGTTCATGTCGGGACAAGTCAAGTCGAACGACATTTCGCTCCTCTTAACCTTCCAAAAGGTATTCGATCTGGCATGAGCCGCTACCTCGTCACCGGCGCCACGGGTTTTTTGGGTCGTCACCTGATCGACGTTTTGCTCGCGGGTGGCCATGATGTCGTTGCATTGTGCCGTAAGCAACCGTCGGATTTACCGAAGGCTGTCAAGGTCGAGCTGGGAGACATACTTTCGGCGGAGGCGACGGCCAAAGCGGCGGCTAATTGCGAAGGCGTTTTTCATAACGCGGGCCGAGTATCTCGGCGGCCCGAGGATGCCGATGCGCTTTTCCGCGTACACGTCGATGGAACCAAAACCGTTCTTGATGCGGCCCGTAAAGCGGGCGTCAAGCGATTGGTTTTGGCTAGCACGAGCGGCACGGTTGCCGTCAGCACCAAGCCCAAGGTCATCAATGAAACCGCGCTTGCGCCACAAGGCATTTTGGCGGGTTGGCCGTATTATCGATCGAAACTGTACGCCGAGCGCGCGGCGCTCGAGCAAAATGGTCAAGGTATTGAAGTCGTTTCCGTAAATCCGTCGCTTTTGCTCGGACCGGGTGACGTATTGGGTTCTTCGACCGGAGATATCGTCAAGTTTCTCGAGCGACGAGTGCCCCTGATTCCTGCGGGTGGCTTGTCATTCGTCGATGCGCGTGATGCGGCAATGGCTATGGCAGCAGCTATGACGAAAGGCCGGCCGGGTGAAAAATATTTGCTTGGCGCGAAAAACCTGACGTTCGATGTGTTTTTCGGAATGCTCGAGCGCGTATCGGGGGTCGCACGTCCGACGATGAAAGCACCCAAAAGTCTCCTTTTGGCGCAGGCGGGGGCGGAAATCATGGATCGCGTGTCGAAACACCTCAAGACCGAAAGTTCGCTCGATCGCGTGAGTGCCGAAATGGCGCAACATTTTTGGTACGTCGATTCGAGCAAAGCGATGCGGGAAATCGACTTTTCTCCCCGCGACGCAATGGAGACGTTGAGTGATACCGTGGCGGACCTTCGAGCGCGAGGGGTCGTGTGGCCGACGGTGTGAGAGGATGTTCATCAGACTGCTCGCTTCCGTCGGTCGGTCGGTCGGACTTACTCAGCGTACGATGTACGCTTCCGTCGTCCTCTCTAGCATCACACCGCTCGCGACGCCTAATTGAACACCCTCTAAACGGTGGAGCGGTTTAGCGCTGGCACATGGACGCTGTCACTGTTACGTTCGTCTCGTCCTCCGAATCGCCATGAGCCGCCAGCACCTTTTCGATGACCAAGGCCGACCCCTGGATTGCATCTCGCTTTCCAGTATGGCGATCGATTGCATCGTTGGCGTCTATCGACACGAACGCGAGGAACCTCAGCCGCTGCTCATAGAACTGTTCTTGTACCTCGACACTCGGCCCGCGACAGCGGATGCGGGGATCGAGGGGACAGTGGATTATGCGCGTATTGCCGGCGAGGTTTATTTTCTTTTGCAAAGTTGCCGTTTTCGGATGTTGGAGCAGGCGGCGAATGCATTGGCTCGGTATCTGTTGGCGCCGCCTACGCGCGACGCCCATCGCGCGCAGATACAAGCCGTCACGGTGCGTCTTGAAAAACCACGAGCATTACCAGGACAAGCCATTCCGGCGCTCGAAGTGACGCGGCGGGCATCGGAAATGCAATATCGTGTCGAAGAAAAGCCATTTGGCTGGGTAGATGTCGTCCACGAAGGACCGATGGTGCGCGTGCCTGGAATGGACGGCGAGCGGCCGAGCTTGGGGATTTATCGCATTCGGCTCAAGCCTGGAGCGTCGATTCCGACACATGTGCACCAGGACGTATCGGAGCATGAAATGATTTTGGGCGGCGGGATTTTGCTGCAAGGGCGTCCGGTGGCGCGCGGAACCGCATTTCATTGGCCGCGAGAATTTCCGCATCGATATGACAATCCGACGGACAATGTACAGACGCTTTTGCGAGTAAACGACCCGGCGCCATTACCGAACGATTCGGTGGACGTGCTCGAACCATTGAAGGGTTTAACGCAGATGTCGGGGCGGTCGTATTATCCGGAAGCGGACAAGAGTTCATGAATCGTCGGGAACATACGCTCGTTGCTGTAGGGTTGCTGCAAGATCGAGAAGTTGCCCCGTTTTCTTGCAGCGTGTACCATGCGTCGAGTAGGCTAGGGCGACCGCGAGGCTGCGTGATCGCGGGCATTGAGGAACATCGTGTTCAACGAAGTACATCTTCAGAATTTTGGCGCGTTTTCCAGACACGAATCGAAAACGGCGCAAAAGAAAATAGTGCTCGCCGTCCACTGGCTCATGTTGGCGACGCAGTGAAGCGGGTCGTGGTTATCTCTTGCCGATTTGCCATTCCAAGAAGGAAAACGTATCGGCGACTTCTTCGGCGTATTGGGTTTTCGATGTGCCAACGCCATGACCGCTGCCAAAATCTACGCGCAAGAGCACGGGTTTGTCGCTGGACGTGGAAGCTTGCAAGCGTGCAGCCATCTTTGCCATTTGCCATGGCGAAACGCGGGGATCCGTAATCCCCGTCGTCAACAAAACGGCTGGATAAGGCTGCCCTTCTACAATGCCGTGGTACGCATCGATATTCCAGAGCATGTCGAAACCTTCTTTGGTTTTAACCGAGCCAAACTCGCTGGTATTGAATGGCCCAATGGGAATTTGCTCGAATCGCAAGGCATTGACCATCCCGACGCGAATGACGGCCGCGCCGAACAAATCCGGACGGCGGACCACGGCGCCACCAATCAGAATGCCGCCAGCGCTCGTGCCTTGGCCGGCTAGATGTCGCGGCGAGGTGTGCTTTTCTTGGACGAGGTATTCAGCACACGCAATAAAATCGAGGATCGTATTGGGTTTCGTGGCTAGTTTCCCACCATCGTGCCAATCTTCGCCATATTCGCCGCCGCCACGTGCATGGCAATACGCCATGATATGACCCTTTTCGAGCCAAGCCAAACTGATAGGGTCGAAAAATGGTCCGTAAACGTTGCCGTACGAAGCGTAACCATTCAAATACGTCGGGTTGTTCCCGTCCCGGGCGAGATCTTTGCGATGGATGATCGATAACGGAATCATCGTTCCATCCGCACTTTTGGCCAAGACTTCAGTCACTACGACATTGTCGAATTTTACGGGTGACGGAGGAATGATGCCGGTCTTTTCCAATTTATTCGCGACGGGATTGAGAGCAATGAGGACCGGTGACTCCGTCCAAGCTTCGACGCGTACGAGCGTTCCATTGTTGTCACCATTCGTCGCAAACGAGCTGACCGTCCCTACCACGCCCAGATCAATGAATTCAGCTTTGTGCGTGTCGAAAGGTACGCGAAACAGTTTCCCGATTCCACCATCGAGCTTGCGGACGTAAAGCGCATCTTTGGCCGCACCGATTTGTTTCACGATAGCCGTAGTTTCAGGGACAATCGTGTCGGCTTTGTCGACATCTGGTTTGTCGAGGTCGATGCGGATGACCTTCGACTTCGATGCATTGCGATGGCTGACGGCGTAAAGGTGTTTTCCTCGTAGTTCGCAATCAGTGACTTCATCTTTCGGACCAATGATTTTTTTCCACGGCGTCTTCGCACCATCGACAGACTTTTTTGTCGCTATGTAGATCGAAATATTCCGCTGCACGCCGTGAGACAAGACCCCGAGTATATAAGGACTCTGGCCATCCACGATGATTTCGGGAAATGCTTCCTCGCCGATTTCGATGCCCGCACTGACACCATTACCAAACACTGCGATGTCATGCTCCGGGTCCGCTCCAACCACATGACGGTTCACGCGCGCTTTTATAAATCGTTCCGTCGCTGGAGCGTCAGCGGGTAACTTGCGGTCGCGTTTGTAATAAAATGATTTTTCGTCGATCCAGGAAGGACTGGCATATCGCGCGCGATCAATGGAATCTGGCAAAATCTTTCCTGATTTTGTTTCCATGACGCGAAGGACCGCCATTTCGGAACCACTTTGCGAAATCCCGAAAGCGACGCGTGACCCATTTGGAGAAGGAACCCAATAGTCAAGGGCCACAGTTTTCCCTACATCGGCCAATTTGCGCGGATCGACCAGCAACCGTTTGGTCGCTGCGAGATTGTCACGAACATACAGGGCATAGGTGTCTTGTCCTGGTTCTGTCTCGAGCGAAAAAACCCACGATCCTCGTTGCCAAACGCCGCGCACACGGGGCGCCGCATTTTCGAGAGCCATGATTCGGTCGAGCCAGCCCTGGCGCGTTCCGCGTTTGTCGATCGTATTTCGGGTAAAGTCCGCTTGTCCCTTCATCCATGCGGAGTACTCAACGGAGTCGGACTCCATCCATCGATAAGGATCCAACACTTCTTTACCGAAATATTGGTCTCGAACATTGTGCACTGCGGTCATCGGAGGCCCTTCTTTGACGGGTTCCATGACCGTCGTCGTCGTCGTCGTTGTCGTTTCCCGCGCGACGAGAGGCGGTGGTTGTCGAACCGGCTGCGACTGCGACGGTGAGCCACAACCGATGAGGAACATCGGAACGGCCATGAATCGAGCGTAGGCGCGCATGCGCGCGTTATAGCCGTCGAAGTCGCAAACGTCTACGAGTTCTTGCTGGATTGAAGTAAATTCGCCATGTCCAAGCGTTCTCGTGCTTCGGGCGAAGATTCCTGTTTGGCGCGTGCTAACACAAATCGTTGCCGAAAATTTGTACCGAGCGCTTCGTTCCCGTTAAAACCTGGCACATTGCTCCCTCGGGGCATCAGCCTCGCCAGCCAAGGAATGCACGCCCAAATGAACTACAGCAGATTTGCGTGGCGATTGCGCGGTAGAATTGGATTGCCACAACCTACGATCGGGCCTCGTCCATTCGCGCTTTGCGCAGCGTTTGTCGTGTCGCTCGAGCCTTACCAAGCCTCTGGCGATGAGCTTGCACCGACGATTCCAGTCACTTCGCCTGAAGCACCGGCCAAGCAAACACCAGCCCCGATACCTCCTGTGACAACGCCTACGCCTGTTCCGGTTGCGCCTCGACCCATTCCTGCCGTTTCCGGTCAGGAAAAACCAATGGCGAATCATCCGTTGCCAGCTGCGGGTACGTCTACTACACCGACGGATCATGAACTCGTCGTGGGCTCCATTGGCATTGGATACATTGGATCGTACCGCGTCCCCCTCCCCATTGCCGTCCCTGTTGGACGGGGCGATCAAGCGGGTATGTTTCCAAATGATTCGATGAACATTCGACAACTTCTCGTTCCGACCCTCGGCGTGCGAAAATGGTTTTCCAAGCGTCGTGGATTCGAGGCCGGAGTGGGTTTGTCTCTGTCTGCCGGTGACACGAGCGCCGAATTGGGTTCCACGACGTCGACTGTCGACAAAGAATCAGTGTTTGCCATGTCCGTACATGCGGGCGTGCCCATCATGGTTCTCGACACACGTCATATGGCATTTTTGCTCGTGCCCGAGGCGACTCTGAGCTTGGCCACGTCGAACATTTCGGCGGAATTCGAGGAAAATGCGCCGCCGGATGCAAGAATGCGCGGAGGAGCGATCGATGCGGGCCTTCGTGCCGGAGCTGAAGTTCATTTCGGCTTTATGGGTTTACCAAGGCTCACGCTCCAAGCAGGTGTCGCGCTTTATGTAACGGCACAATGGGCGAGTGCAACAGTATCGAATCAATCCCTCACGGATCGATCGGTATCGATCGGATTTGGATCCGCTGGCAATCCTTGGGATATTTTCTCAGGCGTCGCCAACCTGTCGGCACGGTACTATTTCTGAACCGAAAGAGGAACCGCACATGCGTCAATGGGTATTTGCGAGTCTCGCGTTGTTATGCATGGGTTGTGCTGGATCCGTCGATCCAAACGCGTCCCCGCTGCACAAGTTGTGTATGGACGCTTGTGCGCACATTCACGCGAAAAATTGCTACGAATCGCCCGCCGTCAATGTGACCGCTTGCGGCAGCGAATGCTCGAACGTCCCGTCGCTTTCGGGAAGTCCGTGCACGGACGAACACGCGGCATTGTTCGCGTGTACCGCCAAAGCCACAATCACGTGTGGAGGCAACACCGGGGAAACTCCCATCGTTACTGGCTGCGAGAAGGAGAAACAGGCGATTACGGAATGCGAATCGCCTGGATTGAGTTGTGGCCGAGCCATCGCAAGCGACGATATCTGCTTTCAGTTTGGACTGAAGGAGTTTTTCGTATGCTCCGAAGGAATCAGCCCTGGGCCCGCTTGCACCCCGGTTACGGCTACCGGATTTTGCTGCCCATAATGGGTTCGTTACAGCGTTTCGAGATACGTTACGAGGTCTGCAATTTCATCGACGGTCAAGTGTGAGGTTTGACCGTGTTGGTCTCCGCCGCCGCATGCCGTATTCGTAAATCGCTCCTCGAGTGTTTTCGCGCAGCCGTCGTGCATGTACGGAGCGCGTGCCGCAAGTCCTCGTAATGATGGCACTTGCATCATTCCGAACGTACCCACATCGACACTTTGGTTGTTCGTGAGACGGGCGCCGGAATGGCACGTCGCACACGCTGCTTTTGCGTCGTTGAAAATGGCTTGGCCTCGGGCAACCGCGGCAATATCCGTAGCCGGTGAAACCGCCAAACTCGGAATGGAATCAATCCAGCGTGCAGCAGCTAGTTTTCGTGCTGGTTCGAGTTCCGGACCAGCCATGCGGCCAGTGAATACATCACTCATGAGCGAATCGAAACCGTCGAGATCACCATTCCAATGAAATGGCGCGGTTCCGAGAATACCGCCCGCCATCGATTGCGTCCGACGTGCACCAACGTCCGAGAATTGCCACACGCGCCCGTCTTCGTGACCTTCGGGATGGCACGAAGCACACGCCATGCTCACTGCAGGATTCGCTGATTCGTGGAAAATGGCGTGCCCCGTATCGTACATCGATTCGCCACCGAGCTCGATGATGTCCGCGTCGCCCACAATGAGCCTGGCGGGTTGTCGCGTCTGCACGATACGCATAGAATCTGCATACGCTACAGCAATCGGTTGCCCGTGTTCAAACGGCTTCATGGAATCCTCTGGGTTGCAATCATCGAATTCACCGCCCGAATTCCCGTATTGCCCGGCGTCGATCTCCACAACTGCGCTGCTGCCCGCTGCAACGACGGTAAATTTCGTCCCATCCGCCGAAAAGGCCAAATCCACTGGCAACGTCGCTTGTCGAAGGCTACGACCCGTGACCAGTGAATTGCCAGCGACCTGATTCCCAAGGCTCACGAACGAATTGACGATTCCTTCGCCGCAGGGCCCTTGTTGACCATAACCGCCTTTTTCCGGCACGACGACGTTTGTCGTGGCCGATTGATGCACGAGGCCAACGCCACCCTGCGGCATCTTCACCATTCTCCAGGCGACTGCCGCTTCGGTTCCAAATGAAAATTGCCCGCCCGGTGTCAGCGATTGCGTTTCCGTGATTGTACCGTTGCCATCGATTCGCAACACCGTCGCCGATCGGAACCGACTCACGAGCAAATCCGACCCTTGCACGACCACGTCCCGCAAATCGTCAACGAGCTTCAAACGTCGAACGACCACTTCATTGCTCGGGTCAATGGTGATGAGCTCCCCGCCTGCACATGCCACGTGCAGCACGCCATTGTCGTACGCCATGCCGCGTGGGGCAGGACAAACGTCGGTACGTTGGACGATTTTCTTTTGGGCGAGATCAATCGTGGCGATTGCGCCAGCACGACGAAGCGCAACATAGACGCGCCCAAGTGCCCCTTCAACGATACGACCCGGTTCGTCACCCAGTTTGAATCCAATTTCGCCTGTAACGGATTTGGAGGTGAGATCCGCAATGAGCACTCGATCACGATCCGGATCCGCCGCAATAGCCATTGTCTTGTCGGCGGTAACGAGCAACGTACCACCGCTAATGGGCGGCGGCGGTCGGGATGCCGATACCGGTTCCGGCGCCGGCGTAGATATCGGAGCGACTTCCTCACCGACACAAGCGCTCAACACCGCTGCGCCAAGCGTCAAAAGCAGAAGAGCACGTGCTGATGTAAACCTGCGGAGTGATGATTTGTACTGCATTCGTTAAGAATACGGAAACTCCTGACAAAGTCAAAGCAGAATGAAGCGGGATTTCTGCCGTCTCCAGCGAAACGTTGCGCATCGAAACGCCGGACGAATTCGACCACCGAGTGCTCACTACGCAAATTGTTCTAGGCGTCGTTTTTGAAGGGCGGCGCTCGTCTTTTCGCAGCCTACGTTAGCGAATACCGTATTTTTTCAGCTTCTCATAAAGTGTCCGCAGTCCAATGCCCAAATGTTCGGCAGTTTTTTTACGATTGCCGCCGGATTGGGTCAAAGCGTGACGAATCGCCGTTCGCTCAGCTTCCTCCATCGTTGGCGCCTCGGCCGCGCTTATTGTCGTCATGGGTTTGTCGTGGCCACGACCCGAAAGGACACGCCTGATGTCGTCGACCGAGAGCCGCGTGGATTCAGCAAGAATCGCAGATCTTTCGAGTGCATTCCGCAACTCGCGCACATTGCCTGGAAATTCAGCCGCCACAAGGGCTGCGCGCGCGCCTTCGTCGAGCGACAAGCCTGGCCGCCCTAAATCACGCGCGATGCGATGAAGGAGAACATCCGCCAGATAAGAAACGTCCTCGGGCCTTTCGCGTAACGGCGGCATACGTACAGGAAAAACTGCAAGTCGGTGATAGAGATCCTCGCGGAATCGCCCAGCTTGTATTTCGCTCGTCAAGTCGCGGTTCGTCGCGGCAATAAAACGCGCGTCGACATCGATCGAGCATGTTCCGCCCACACGTTCGAAACGCCGTTCTTGCAACACGCGCAAGAGCTTCGTTTGCAATTCGAGCTTCATTTCTCCAATTTCGTCCAAAAAGAACGTGCCCCCTTCGGCCAATTCGAGTTTGCCGCGCTTTTTCGCGATAGCTCCGGAAAACGCACCTTTTTCATGGCCAAAAAGTTCGCTCTCCAGGAGTTGCTCCGAAAGAGTCGCGCAATTGACGGCAATAAACGGCCCTTTGCTTCGCTTGCTTTGCACATGAAGGAATCGCGCCGCCACTTCTTTGCCCGTCCCGCTTTCGCCGAGAAGCAGCACCGTCGCGTCCGTTTGCGCCACCTTACGTAATGCAGTTTCAATGTCGATCATCGCGCGAGAGCCATAACCAAGGCGCGGAGGAGCCGACGTTTCCACAACGTGTTCTTCGATCGCATGCAGCCCTCGGCGCTCCAGCGCCCGGTCGACGATCAACCGTAGTGCGGCTGGACTTGAAATTGGTTTTTCCAAGTAATCAAATGCGCCGAGTTTCATCGCTTCCACGGCTCCAGCCACCGAACCATGCGCCGTCAGCACCACAACCTCCATTTCGGGCTGCTCGCGACGTGTACGGCGCACGAGTTCCATTCCATCGATGCCTGGCATTTTCAAATCCGTCACGAGCACGTGAAACGCCCGTAACGAAAGAATTCGATAGGCAATGTCACCGTCGCTCGCCCGTTCGACAATATGTCCCGCGGCCTCGAGCGTATCGGACAAGAATTCACGAAGACCCTCTTCGTCATCTACTACGAGAATCCGCGCCATGATTACCTTCCTCCCTCACTGCGAATTTGGGGAATCGATACTTTGAGCTCGGCCCCGCCTTCGGTTTTGTTTCTTGCGCTTATCGTCCCGCCATGCATAAAAACGATTCGACGGGCGACGGCGAGACCGAGTCCCACACCGCGGGATTTCGTTGTGAAAAAAGGTTCAAATACCTTCTCCAAATCGTCGTCAGGAAATCCCGGTCCATCGTCCTCGACCATATATACCAACGCATTTGATTCGACGAATACTTGCGCTTTGACCACGCCATGTTTTGACGCCTGCAATGCATTACGCAACAAATTCTCGAGCACTTGGCGCATTCGAATCGCGTCGAGCGACCACTTGGGCGGAGCTTGATCCAAATCGAGCGTCGTTGCCGGAGCCGCGTCTTCGGCTGCGAGAAACAATAGCTCTGCCGGGTCCACTTCTGTCCGTTCAATCGTTCCACCGCGTGCAAAATCGAGCAAATTCTGGACGAGAGCTTGAAGTCGTAATGCCGCATCGACGACGCGATCCGCCTGGGAACGACTCCGACCGTCGGCGGGCAACGATTCCGCCAGAAGTTGCGCATTGCCTTTCAACGATGCCAGAGGATTTTTGATTTCATGCGCGAGTACCGCGCTCATTGTTCCCAGCGAGGCCAGTCGTTCGGCCTGCATCAATCGCGCTCCGAGCGCCTCTTCACGTTCGGCCCGGCGCCATAACACAATGGCCGCGAGTGCGAGCAATGCGGCTACACCAGTGGCCAAGAAAAATGTCACTTTGGCGCGTTGGGTGAGACCCGTGGCCAATAGCGGCTCGAACTCAAACGAGATCGATTGAGAGTCCAATGCATCCGCAGCCGTTGGTGGCCCATTCTCCAGGCGCGGAAGCCTTATTCCGTCAAGTTGCGGATGCGGAGGTGTCCTTTCATCAAATGGCCGGGGTGGGGGCGGACGTTTGTGCGGAGGAAAATCGCCACGAGGTGGTTTTTCGCGGTCATGCGGGGAACCAAATGGCGGTGCACCCGGCGGCAATTGCACAATGAGACGATACCGATGACCCACGCGTACGAGTCGACGGCCGGGACGACGATCCGCAGCGGTGGGTGCGGGCTCTGCAAAAACGCCAGCGCCAACCTTGAAGCTCCCGTCGGAATCATACCGACCCAATCCACGAAGACCACTTTCGGCATAAGCATCGAGCGTGGCTTGAAATGCCCGCTCCGAATCACGACCCTGTTTGAAGTCGTGAAGAGCTCGCAGGTATAGTTCGCTTTGCCCCTCGCTTATCGTATCGGTCAATGCTTCCGCATTTCGCCACGCGAACCCCGTGGTCGCGACGAGTGTCAAACCAAGCAAAAGTGCGGTCGCGAGAATACCGTGTCGAGCGTAATTCTTCCGCAACCGAACGGGTGCTCCCGGTATTTCCAGTGGAGATTCGAGCACACGGTTCTCTTCGGGCGAAGAATTGCGGTCCATGACACCATTATGGAGATTGAAAATTGACCGTCAATTCGGCGTGCGCGATGACATTGTCGAGGATCGAATCGGCAATGATCGCGTCTGAATCCGCGCTAAATTCGAGATCATCGAACAATTTACCCAAGGCTACGTCGATTCCAATCCACGTAAAGTGGACCGATGTTTCTGCGGCTGCAGCGACATATAAGTCCGGATCGACAATCGATTTCATGTCGGTAATGATTCCGGTCGGCCACCAAGTATCTATGAGCAACGGGCCCGATTCACCATTTCGCTCCCAAGTCCCCTCGAAGTAAATACTGCGGTTCGACATATCGAGTCCGTCCGCCGTTGCTGCGCCTTCCATGCCCCGCGCAACGAGCCAATAGACCTGGCAATAACGGACAGGTGCAAACGATTTGGCTCCAATTTCGGTGGTTTTAGGATGCACGACGTCCGACACGGCCAACGTTTCCATCGACGAGGCATCCGCATCTTCTTCATGCGCAAACGCTGAAGCAATAGAAAGCGATACCCATGCCGTCGTATCCGCAGGCGCCGCAGGGCACGGTATCAATGCAACTCGATGTAATACGAGGTGCCCGGAATCGATGTGGACACGATACCCGAGATTCGTCGTGAGAGTAAAACCGCCTGTTGTATCGAATTCAACGCCGTCCGATTTCCACGCGAGTGTCCACGTGGCTGCCGAAAGGATCACGCCATCTGCTACGGTCTCGGCTGCGTTGTCCTGGCTGGTTTCACGCGGCGGCTCCATTGCACAATGCGGCGTCGAAACAAGCGCGAGGCAAAATCCGAGAGGAGCGAGCAGTCGAGACAACCTGGAGCGTACCATGGCGTGATCCTTGAATGGTATTCTAGTTTGTCATGGCGCGCAAACGCCCATCTTGCATGAAAGCTGACCCATCGGACCCATCGGACAATCCGCGTTCGTTGTACACGTCGGAATGCACAGTTGACCCATTGGCGTTTGTCCACACGTACAACCCTTCGATCCCGGCGGACAATCGGCGAGCGCGCAATCGGCAGGCGCCATGCATGTCTTCGGGCCCATCATCCCGCCACCATCGGGCATCCCGCCGTCGCCAGGCATGCCCATGCCAGCGCCGTTTGGCGTTCCGCGATAACAACCCATCACGTACGGGAATTGATCCGTTACGTGATAATGGTATTTGCCATCAGAACCCGTGTGACCGTTACAGGCGTCGAGGAACGTATTGTCGCCCGCATGCTCGCTCCACGTATACGCATCCCATGCATTCGTCTTCGGATTGCCCGTTTGCGCATAACCGCTTTTGACGGAAACGACCGACTTGCACTCCACATCGGCACATTCACGCGAACCATAAATGGGGAAACCATCCAGTGCCCAGCCAACGATTGGCGACGCTTTCGTTGCGTCGGGATCCGGATTCGTCCACGGCTCGCTCACGAGACCTGTTTGCGTCAAACACTTTTCGAGCAGCGAATGATAATGATACCGGTCTGCCGTATGCCCCAAGCACGCATCCATGATGCCATTAAAAATGGGATCACCGTACGCTTCGGCTGCGGGCTGCGCCCCTTCGTTTGGCCCAAAAATGGGTAAACCATTTACGGCAAAAGCGACCGTTCCCAAAAGCGGAATGTCCGTCGTCGTTGCCGCAACCTGCGGATCGAGCGTAATCTCGTAATGACCATTGGAGACGACCAAAGGATTCGGCGTAATCGGAACAAACGTATATGTCGGCATGCCATTGGTATCGACGACGAAATGCGTCGCCGTACAAGCGCCGGACAACGTAGGCTTGGCATAATTCCCGCCCGCTCCCGGCGCCTTCGTCACGTCGAGCAACGTTTTCGCCTGCCAACATGCATCCGATCCGCCTCCAGACCCTCCGCCACCTGTTTCCGCGCCACCCGTGCCCCCGGTCGATCCGCCCGTCGTTTGACTCGGGTTCGATGAACACGCCGACGCCAAAAGCGCCAACGACAAGAAAGAAACCGTAGATGCCACGAAAACGAAACGAGTGTATTGCATGGGTGTTCTCCTCGAGAAAAAGCCTCGACTCCATCAAGCAGCACACAGCATGCCAGTGCGCATCTCAGCCGACTCTACGTGGATTCCTTGCGAAAAGAATCAACATCCGCACGTCGAACTGCGCTTTTCGCACTCGAGACTGCAAAATCAGCAGTCCTTCGCGTGCAGCAATGCAAAGTACGAATCAGATCAGCGGCGTCCGACTTTTTGTTCGAGTTCCGACCAGCGGATTTTCATCACTACGGGCCGGCCGTGCGGGCAATGGCCCGCAAAATCCACTTCGTCGAGCGATCGCAAGAGCGCTTGAGCTTCTTCTGGCGCCACAGGATCGCCGGCTCGAACGGAACCGTGACAAGCCATTGTTGCGAGCGCCAAATCGATAGCGCCGGAAAATGCCCGTTCTCCCATTCGAGAAAGTTCCGCCAACAGATCACGGAGCAATACGATTGGCGAAGCGCGATGCGCGAGAATCTGCGGAATCGCAATGATTGCGGCTTCGCGCGGACCACGGAGCGATACTTCGAGACCCGTGCGAAGGATATCGTCTTGCGCTTCTTCGATGATCGCCGCTTCGTCCGCCGTAATGGTCACCATTTCCGGAATGAGCAGGCGTTGCGACGCCACGGCTTTCGTTTCATACGCGTTTCGCAAACGATCGAATGTAACGCGTTCGGCAGCGGCATGTTGATCCAAGACGTACATGCCATCGGGTCCTTCACACACGAGGAACGTCAGGCGCATTTGAGCGACGAACGTCAAGGCACCAAATGCAGCCGGACGGTCAATGGTTTGTCGTTCCAAAACAGCCGCATAAGAAACTGGCTTTGCAGGCATTTCTGGGGCAGGAATGGGTACGAGCGGGCTGCTATCGGGCGCTTCGGATCCTTGCGGCGAAAAAGGTCCGGGCGTATCGGCTACCAGGCCCCAAGGATCAGGTTCGGACGAAACCGTCGCCAAAACCCGCATCGGTTGTCCAGAAATACCATTGGTGAATGAATTTGATTTTTCTGGAATCAATCGCCCCGAACCGTTAAAAGTGGTAGTAGGCGTGGTTTTTTCTTCAGTCGGGCGCTGTTTACGTTCACCAAATGGCAACGGCGCCGTGGCGCCCATGGGCAGCGGCTCGTGTTTGATCGGCGGCGGGAGGTCCAATGGATTGGCCGCTTTTTCTTCCGCAGCGATTTGTGCAGCTTCTGCACGAGCTTCCCGCCCCTTTTGGTAATTCGACCACGGGTGGGCTCCCGGCGCAGGTAAACCAAATGCCCGAGCGAGCGGTAGCGAGATAATCTTGTAAAGCGCGTCCTGAATGGCTTTGCCGTCCGCGAAACGCACTTCCGCCTTTTGCGGGTGCACATTCACATCGACAAAATCGGGCGGTAAATCGATATGGACGACACCCACCGGATAACGCCCCGCATCAAGTACGCTGCCATAAGCATTGGCAACCATTCGGGCGAGCGTCTTGTCTTTGATCGGACGACCATTGACGAAAAAAAGCAACTGTGTCGCTCCAGCTCGGGCCCGTTCGGGTCGCGACAAAAATGCTTCTACCGCCAGTGGTCCTCGTTCACCGGCACAAAGGGCCAATGGTTCGTCATTAAATACGTCGCGCGCTCGTTCTTCACGGCTTTCCGCACGTAACCATTCTCGTGCCACGCGTCCGTCCCGAGAAAGCACAAAGGTGACGTCGGGGCGGCAAAGCGCTGCGCATTCGACGACGTCGGTCACGTGCGCACTTTCGGTGCTCACCGCGCGCAGAAATTTGCGCCGCGCCGGGACATTGTAAAACAAATCCCGCACTTCGACGCTCGTACCTACGGCCACACCACACGGCGACACTTCAGCTCCACCGCCTCCTTCGACACGAACGAGTGTGCCTTCGATGTCGTCACGTGTTCGAGTTCGTAAAGAAAAACGGCTGACGCTCGCAATACTCGGCAGCGCTTCCCCCCGAAATCCAAAACTCTGGATGACTCGAAGATCATCGATCGTCTGAATTTTGCTCGTGGCATGACGAACGAGTGAAAGTTCAGCGTCGGCGCGAGGCATACCGTCGCCGTCATCGGATACTCGAACGAGTACGACGCCTCCGCCTTCGATGTCCACGCGTACGCGGCGCGCGCGAGCATCAAGCGCGTTCTCGACGAGTTCTTTGACGACGCTCGCGGGACGTTCGACGACTTCGCCCGCGGCAATCTGATTGGCTAGATCGTCCGGTAAGACGCGAACTTTTCTCGCCGCTTCGGTCACAGATCCTCAGGGTCCTCGGGTGTTGCTGCGGCTGTCGCTTCGAAAAACGCTTTCGTTCGTTTCGTCGAGAGAGCGAGTGCTCCGATGAGAAGTACGCCAACGCCAAAAACGGCGACCGAGATGCGTGCGAGCCACAACAGCGACGACTTCTCGAAGAACATCGACCAAGCTTCGAGTACTTGTGGTGGTTGGGATGCAAATAGTTTGGGCAGCAAATGATGCACGCTGGCCATGACCTCGATCGCTGCATATCGCACATCACGAAGCAGCCAAAACGTTGCCAACGCGAGGGCGGCATGAGCGACATGCGCTTGGATGGCGAGTGTTCTCGATCCAGATCGACCACGCATCGCCATCGCACTCGTGATGACGAGCAAGACCGACAGGATGAGTTTTCCTACGGCGAGCGGAAAAGCGATCCGGGCCGATTCTCCGAGCGCTCGAAGGTAAGCCGACTGTTGCAAGTGCCCGAGGGCCCGCATGGGATCGGCCTCATCCGCTAGTCCTCGGATGATGGCAGCCACATCGGGCACGTTGTTTTCTCGCAAGAACGACACGGTGCCAAACGAGTCCAAAAGGCCCAGAAAACCAATGATCCACGAACCGATCATGGTGATGATCAGATACCAGGGCCGGAGGGCACCCTGGGTCGATACAGAAGTTGGAGGCGGTGCCGAAGTGCTCACGGACCGAGCGCTCTAGCACGTTCCTGAAGCCTCGCGAACGGTCAGCTAGCGCGCGAGGGCGAACGTGTATAAGTACGTCGCGAGAGGCAACGAGAGGTAACCCGGGTGGCCACGAAGAAGAGCGAGCTGCGTACGAAAACGAAGAAGGAAGTGACGGGTGGCGAGCAGGGCCGAAGCAAACGGTCCACCGCCAAACGCGATGGGGTGATGAAGAAGGGTTCGTCGACCAAAGAACCTTCGCACGCGCAAGCCGAGGCTCACGACGACGACTCCGAACACTCCGATGGAGAAGGAGAAGTCATCGAAGTTACAGGGGAAATTGTCGACGGCGAGGTCGAAATCGATTCCGACGATGCGATGGACGTCCAGGTTGTCACGCATCGAGCGAAGGCGACGTCACGCGACAACGATTTCGCGCTTTCGCGAACCGATCCTCTCCAAGCGTATCTACGAGAAGTTCAGCGTCATTCCCTGCTTACGCCCGAAGAAGAGCAAAGACTCACGCGTCACTACGTTGAAACGCAAGACGTAAAGACCGCAGCGCGGTTGGTCACGGCAAACCTACGCCTCGTCGTGAAGCTCGCGTACGAATATCGACGCGCCCACAAGAACATCATGGACCTCATTCAAGAGGGCAACATCGGGTTGATGCAGGCGGTCAAACGCTACGATCCGTACCGCGGCGTAAAACTCAGCTCGTACGCAGCGTGGTGGATTCGCGCATATATCCTGCGGTTTATCTTGAACAACTGGCGCCTGGTCAAACTCGGCACGACCCAAGCGCAACGCAAACTTTTCTTCAACCTGAATAAAGAAAAAGCTCGGCTGTCGGCGCTGGGTATCGAACCCACAGCGGCGGAAATCGCCCAACGCTTGTCCGTGGACGAAAGCGAAGTTATCGACATGGATCGGCGTTTGTCGAGTGGTGAAGCGTCTCTCGATGCGCCCGTCGGAGACAGCGAAGGTCGTTCGGTTGCGCGTGTCGATCTCATGCCGTCGTCGACGATTGGCCCGGATAGCGAGTACGAATCGCAAGAGATGGATCAACTCGTTCGCCAACGTCTCAACACATTTCGCACTACGCTCACGGGCAAAGACGTCATCATTTTCGACAAACGCATGGCCGCGGACGAACCCATCACGCTGCAAGAACTCGGTGACGAGTTTGGCGTGTCGCGTGAACGCGTTCGGCAACTCGAAGCACGTCTGGCCTCGAAGTTGCGCGTGTACCTCAAAGAAGAACTCGGCGATGCCGTGGGCATCGAATCTGACGGGTGACGACGCAAGCGACGACGGGCGTGCTTTACGTGGTGGCCACACCGATTGGCCACTTGGGAGACCTCAGTGCACGCGCCGTCGAAACGCTCACGCGTGTGGCGCGTATCGCAGCTGAAGACACGCGTCGCACGCGCGGTTTGCTGACGCATCTTGGCCTTTCCAAACCCATCGAACGTCTCGATGCCCATGCTTCGACAAACGACATCGCGCGAGTCGTGGCGTATCTCGTTGCGGGTGAAGACATCGCCGTCGTGACGGATGCGGGGACGCCCGTCGTGAGTGATCCAGGCACGGAACTCGTTCGAGCAGCAACGGAGGTCGGTGTGCGTGTCGTGCCGATTCCTGGTCCATCGGCGGTGCTCGCTGCACTTGCAGCGTCGGGTTTGTCCGGGGGCGCGTTTCGGTTTTTGGGGTTTTTGCCGCGCAAAGGACCCGATCGTCGGGACGCACTCGAGACTGTGCGGTCGACGCCGGAAGTGGTCGTGCTGTTCGAATCTCCGGAACGCACGGCGGACACGTTGACGGACCTTGCGCGCATCATGCCGCAGCGTCGATGTGTCGTGGCGCGGGAACTGACGAAGCTACACGAAGAGTTTGTCCGCGGAACGATCGACGAACTTGCGAAGTCGTTGAGCGCGCGCG
>JANORL010001182.1:0-6698 GCA_031415295.1 Polyangiaceae bacterium
GCGGTGGCGCAGCATTGCCGTCGGGCGGCTCAGGGCTGGAGTCGGAAGCGGCGCGATCTGGACGCTGTTTGCCGCGGGTTTCAATACATCCATTGCGGTATGGGTCGGCATGATCGCGCTGCTCGGGGTGGCTGCTGAAACGGCGAGCGTGATGGTCGTGTACCTGGACGACGCTTGGAATGAAGGTCGCACCAATGGAACGTTGAACACGATGCAAGATCTTCTCGAGCAATCGCTCGAAGCGGGATCGAAAAGGGTTCGACCGTTGCTCATGACTGTTTTGACAAACGTCTTCGGCCTTTTGCCCGTGCTGCTTCGTACGGGTGTTGGTGCGGACGTCGCCAAGCGCATTGCAGCCCCGATGTGGGGCGGTCTCGTATCACTGACGCTGCTCACGTTGCTCGTGATTCCAGCGATGTACGTCATCTGGAGGAGTTTTCAATTACGGCGCGAGGCTGCGCGGAAGTGAATTTAAAGCTTGATCTGCCGCAACCGCAATGCGTTGGCAATGACTGACACGGAACTCAGGCTCATTGCAGCAGCGGCAACCATCGGGTCGAGCAGCACGCCCAGGAAGGGGTAGAGCACGCCAGCGGCTAACGGGACGCCGAGCGCATTGTAGAAGAAGGCAAAGAACAGGTTTTGCGGGATATTGCGCATCGTGCCGCGGCTCAATTTACGAGCGCGACGCGAGCGCTTGGTCGGCGACCAAGACGAAGCATCAATTCGGGGACCAAGACATCGTTCCCACCTTGACACCGTATCGCCGCCGACCCGATGCGCTCCAACGATGAAAGCTGACTGCCATGTCTTCACGTTATGCATCCGCATAACCGTGTTTGCACGTCTGCATCTGATTGTGCAAAAGCTTGGCGCACCGCCAGCTTTGCGCGGCCGCGTTCGGACGACGAGGGCGACGGCGAACGACGCAGTAAAGGCGGCTGCACACCTGCGCAAAAGCAACAATATTCTTTCCACTTGCTCGTTCGGTCGGTATAGAATGCGCTTTCGCACTACACACGGCTCGAGAATTTCGCGTCGCAGTGCCAAGGAGTTCGCCCATGCCATTCACATCATGGAAGACCATCGGTGCCCTGACGCGGTACCGCACGACCAAGTTCAAGCAGCGGCGTCAGATCCAGACCCGCTTCGGGCACCTGCAAAACGTCCAGATTGGCGGCTGTACCGGTCTCTCGTTCGGCTGGCTGCAGCGCCATTGTCAATACCCCAACGAGACGGGGGCGAGTCGGATCGCCATTCTGAACACCGATCAGTACTGGAGCAACATCGACTACCTCGCCAGCGTCTTCAATAGCAACCATGCCGGAACCGCATATACCGGTCGCGTCTCCACGGTCACCCGGCATGCGCTCAACAAAACCGTCACCGGACACGCGACGCAGATAAGCCGGACGGACTTCTCGACAGCCATTGGCCATTTCGACGCCAACCCAGGCGCTCACGTGATCGTGATGTCGCTGGGAGGCGTAGCCACGAGCCATCTATGTGCTGCCTATCAAGGCGCCGCGAATCTCATCTTTTTTGATCCGAACTCGGGCGAGTACACCGTACCCAACGCGTCTCGAGCCCTTTTCTTCGGAGCGCTTCACACGCAGTATGGGACCTACGTGTCCGCGGCCGGCACGCGGATCGCGCTCACCATCAACAGCTTGTTGATCTGCCACCTGGCGTAGGCTGTCGAGCGTCGAGCGCGACGCGAGCGCTTGGTGTCGATTGCGATACCTCGCGCGATGGCTCGTCGCCCGCCAGGCGCCGGGTAAATGGCACACTTGACCCCTTGTGCCCCGCGCCAAACTCTGCCAAGGTTGCCGCATGGTCTTCGCGGATCTCAAAAACGACTTCGTTTTCCGGCGTATCTTCGCCAAACATCCGGATATCCTCCGCAGCCTGCTCAACGATCTGCTCGACCGGCAAGGTGACCGATTCATCGAAGGCATCGAATATTTGCCCAGCGAACAACTGCCACTCGTGATTGGCGCGAAGCTGTCGATTCTGGACGTGCGGTGTCGTGACCGTTCAGGAACCACCTTCGTCGTCGAGATGCAACTGCTGCACGTGGCGGGATTCGAGAATCGTACGGTCTACAATGCTTGCAAAGCTTATGCGGACCAACTGAAGGCCGGCGAGTCCTACACGCTACTCAACGACGTCATCGCCATATCCATATGCGATTTCGTCTTGTGGCCAGACGCCAAGCAAGACGCCGCAAAGATGCCTCGTATCCCCATGTTGAGCCGTTGGAACATGGCGGAACGAGCATCCGGCAATCATGGTTTCTTGCAAGTGCAGTATGCTTTCCTCGAGTTGCCCAAGTTGTCTGCACGAAAGCCGCAGACGGGCGCCGAATTATGGGCATGGCTGTTCGTGCATGGCCCTGAACTGACCGAAGTGCCTCCCGAGCTGCCCATAGGACCTCATCGTGAAGCCGTCGAGCTGGCGAATGAAGCCATGTTTACGAAACTCGAACTGGAGGCGTACCGAAAAGTCATGGACGAGATTCAGCAAGCGCGTGACTACGGCGTGGCTCAACGAGCCGAAGGCATCACCGAGGGGCACAAGTTGGGGCACAAGTCGGGGGTCGCCGAAGGGCACAAGTCGGGCCTCGCCGAGGGGCACAAGTCGGGCCTTGCTGAGGGTCTCGCCACTGGCAAACGCGACACGTTGCTTCGGTTACTCAAACGAGCGGGCATCGAGCTTTCCGAGGCGGATCTTGCCCGCATTCGAGCTTGCGAGGATGTCGCTATCCTCGATGAGTGGACTGAAAACATCTTCGGCGCCAAACAGAGTACCGACGTGTTTGGTTGAAAACGACGGGCTCCCACGCAGCAAAATCTCCCCCGCGACGCGCCCCATGTACACAAAAATCATGGTTCATGGTCCTCCGAGCCGCCGCCTGCGGCACCAGCACCCGCAACACCGTCGAACGGTTAGGTCGAACGCGACACCAACGCTTGGTCGGCGACCAAGACGAAGCATCAACGACGACGCAGAGGATCACGGTGCATTACAGTCGTTGTTTTCACGCATGTCGCATGCCACGACCAGAGCACACCTGCTGAAAACCATGACGGTTACCGGTTTGGAGATCTGAACGCACACCGAGACGACGAAGCGTCGGTCACGGAGTCTGGTAGAGGTCGAGGTATTGCAAAATATCGGCTAGATCCGCATCCGGCAATGCTTCGAGCGAGAGCGGCGGCATCGAGCCTGAATAACTGATAAAGGCACCGTGGCGCGATTTTTCGACGAACACGAGGCGCTGTTCGTCCGCCGTGTACTCGCCCAGCGGGTGCTCTTTTAGCGTCTGCTCGGGTAAAACCGGGGCACGTTCCACGAGCCGATCCTTGCCGGTGTGCGCGGGTCCGTGGCACGTCCCGCACGCGCGACCATAATGCTCGGCCCCTCGCGTTGCGTCTCCCGCAGGCAGTTCCGCAATGGACACGACGACCGTAAACGGCACGGCGGCAGTGCCTTCGCTACCCTTGGAGATCGATTCGAGGTAACCGTAAAGCGCGCGGGCTTCCTCGTTCTCCGCCGTCCACGGTGCGCTACTGAGCATGAAGTAATACAGGCAGGCGTTGACGGCGCGAAGCAGATCGATCTCTTGGCCACCCCAGTAGGAAGGCCGCTTCGTCACGCCGACGAGCGACCCACCGAGGTAGAACCCGCCTTTCTGTGCTGTACCATCGTCGTGGCAGGTTGCACATGAATAGGTGTTGGCGGCTGTCCCGGTGATCCCGGGATCACGAAAGATAACCTGCCCGTGCTCGATCGCTGTTCCTTGCTTGATGATCGGCTGAGCGGGCTCGTTCGAGCAACCTCCGAGAATCATAGCAACGGCGGTGACGCCTGTGATGAGGTGTTTCATGGAGCCCCCTTGCGAAAATGGACAAGTGCGTCCGGGTACACGCCGACATCGGTCGAGCGTACCGTTGCGAGCGTTGTAGGATCGAGCCAAATGACCTTTCCTGCACCCTTATGATCGCCCTCGCATGCGAGTGCGTACGTCCCGTTGTCCAAACGCGTGACCACGTGGGGACGTTTGCATTCATCACCGGTGAAGCCGCGATAAAGCAGCTCCGCCTTCGACTCGATGTCGACCATGACAACGGCGTCTGGCGCTTGGAGAGGCATGACGAGGGTTTTACCGTCCGCCGACCACGCGGGGAAATACGGGGCGCCGAGCATCGATAGCGTGCGAGCCGGGAGCATTTGCTTTGTCGCGGTATCGAGAAACCGCACGTCTTTTGACACCGTGTTCCCGAATGCCACAAGATCGCCGCTCGGAGAGAGAGAAGCCGAGTAGGGGCCATATTGCGGATTGCCAAAGCCCATGACGCCGCTTGCCACGGGCACGCGCTCCACCGTGCCTTTTACCGTGTCGACGATACCGATCACATCCTCGCCGTAACATGCAACGTACGCCGTTGCGCCATCGGGCCTCGACAGCACAGCGCCATGCGGAGCGACGCAGGTCGTGATACGCATGGGTGACGGTGAGTCGGTGAGGGACATCTTGCTGCTGTCCATGACTGCGATCGTCGCGCGGGCAGCGTCGATGTCATTGGCGTTATCGATGGCGCGTTTCAGATCGAAATGCGAGGTAATGACGCGTTTCCCGTCCCCCGAAACGACGATTTCCCCGGGATTGTTGTCTACACGCACTTGGCCAATGACATGCAAATCATCACCATCCAGCTTCTGCGCATAACCCGATCGGGTGCTCGAGCCATGAGCGGCGTGGGGGCCATCCCCGGTATCGGCGGGCGGGTAAGAAAGCGCGACGTACACGGCGTCCCCCGATGGGGACACCACGACGTGATGTGGCCCGTCCAGGGTCACGGGATCACGACCAACGGGATAAGTGCCCAGCGTGTCTCCGGTCACTGCATCGAGGACGCTCACCGTATCTGAATAACTATTGGTGGTAAACAAAGCGCCGCCTGCTGGTATTGACAACGGCGTCCTTCGATTGGGATACGAATCGCCCTCATAAGCTTCGTATTGCACGATGACGGGCGACTCGCCGGGCGAACAGCCCACGCCCATAAGTGGCAGCAAGAACCCAAGTATTGCGGCGCGACGTCTTTGCTTCGGAAAGAAAGTAGTTTTCATGGTTAATCATGGTTTCCGGTTTTGTTATTTTGATGCCTTGTCGAACGACGTTTGGCGCGGGCGAGTGTGGTGGCGACTGCGGCGAAAACAGCGAGAAAAGGCGCCTTCCATGGTACTCCTTCGCTGCCCACCGAGCATTTGCCGCATCCGCCCGAGTCCGTCGTGCCTCCTGAACCACCCGTGCTGGCGCTCGACGAGGCGCTTCCGCCGCCAACGCCTGGCGCACCGCCTGCACCACCTGCGCCCCCCTCACCCGCGGAGCCTCCCGCGCCTCCTGTCCCGCCACTTCCGCCTGCGCCTTGCTTGCATGAGAGCGTGTCGAGCAGCTCTGCGGTAGCGGGCCACGCGCCGGGGCAGGTTTTGCCCACATCGGTCGCAGCGTCGCACGCAAGTGGCCCACGCACGCACGCGAGGTAATTGAGCGGGGTAAACGTCTTGGCACCGTCCACCGATTTTCCAATGGTAAAACCGTCTTTTGCTTCTGCCGCACAGGCGTAAACGGTGCCGTCGGTCCACACGAGGCATTGCGCCCGAACGTCCGAGATTTTTTGCGTTGCGAGCGTGGCGGTCGCAATGGAATGAATTCCGTCGGTTTCGCCGCCGACGAGCAATTCCGACCCGTCCGGCGAGAGCGCGAACCCCTTCAAGGTTCCTTGTCCGGCAAATACATTCGACCACGAATCGCCGCCATCCGGCGATATGAGCAAGATGCCAGGGGATCCGCTCAGCCGCACGTAAACCTTCAATGGGTTGCTCGGGTCGATTGCCGCAATGTACGGAGCGTGATCAATATCCGTGCCTGGTATGGCCCGCTGTTCCCAGGTCATGCCGCCATCCTTGGTGCGCTCAAGGACGCCCGGCCCGCCTTTGCCGATTTGTCCAGACGCCACGACGAATTTCGGATCAGAAGGAGCAACGTCGAGCGTCAATCCGATGAAATCCGTCGGCAGATCCACACCGAGTTTTGTCCATGCTTTGCCATTGTCGACGGACCGCCAAACCTGCGAAAGGAACATTCCGCCGGCCAGCGGATTCGACGTCAACGCCACAGCGATAGCCGAATCATCCTTTTGCGTGGAGACATCAATGACGTTTTTCCCTTCGAGCGCCACGGGCCGGTTCCACACGCAGCCTCCCTGCGTTCCGGCTCCCAGATGATCATAAATGCCGGCAATGAGCGAGCCGTCCTTCGTGAGCGTGACGGGAGGGTCGTATTGCCCCGTCCATTCGACGGCTTGCTCGCATATCCAATCCCAGGCTTTCCCCCCGTCGTTGGTGACGAGAAGTCCATACGTCGTGCGCGCGACGATATGGTTTGGATCGGACGGATCAACCACGATTTGATTGGCGGCGGGAAACCGGCCATTGGCGGCTACGGGCGCCGCCGCCAATACGCTGGCGGAGATAGCCAGGAGATGAAGCCAAATTCGATATCGCATAGGACTTTTGCTCCTCAGAGCGGGTTCAACAGGCGTTGCGAGCGTTGCGAACTAGCCCGGACTGCGGAAGCGTGCATCGCACGCTGAGCAAGTCCGACCGACGATTCGCAATGCGCAGCAGCC
>JANORL010001183.1:0-25095 GCA_031415295.1 Polyangiaceae bacterium
CTCGCCAGCTCTAAACATTCTGGCGATTCTAGATCTTCGTTGTAGCATTTATCCCACGCAGCAAGGAGTTCCCTTGGTCCCATGCTGATGAGACTGCCCTGCGATGCTCGCGCGAGCTCCGCAATGGATGCCAAACGGCCCCCTCGAAATTCACAAAACGCTGCCGCACGCTCTTGATCAAGAATGGCTGGTATGTTGGTTTCCGCGGCGTCATTCCACGCAGGGGCGTCAGGATCGACCGTCGGTGGTTTGCACGCTCCTGTGTCAACGCAATGCCGATAACAGCCATTGGTGACCTCATCACTGTCGAGGAAGACGTCGCGTACGAGAAATTGCGCGGTGCCGCTCCATTTGTTTCCACACTCGAGGGATGTCGTTTCGCCACCAGGACCGATAACTATGGGACCGAGCCAAACGTCCCCCTCGGGCACGAGCAACGGCGCGTTGCATTCGGAGAGCGTCGGGGCAGCACCATCGGGCAGGGTTGGGGGGGGGGAGCGCCGAACTTCCACCGTGGGGCCGCACGCAACGGCGGATGTCGCCGTAACGAACACAGCCGCCCAGTTCTTGAACCAGGAGCGATTGAAGTCTCGTAGATGTCGCATTGATTTGTTTCTCCTTCCATCTATGGCTAGGGCCAAATTTGGTCGTGCAGGAATTTCGCATTTTTGTACACGACATCGCAGCTTGCGGGTGGGATGATGTCGTTCTCTTGGCCTGCGTTTGCGCACATGAGTGTATTGTCACCCGCGCACTGTTGAAAGTTGCGGTCATGCAAACCAAGCGTGTGGCCCAGTTCATGTGCCAACACATAGTTTGCAGGGCTTCCGGAGAGGGCTGGCGTGGCTAGATATACACGATCGCCGTTTATCTTGGCACTGCCATAGAGCTCGCCATCGAGGCAATTCACATCATTGTTATTTATGAGTGATCCGAGTAGGATCACCGTTTTGCCGGCAAATCCGGGAAGGTTTTGCTGGGCCAAACAGGCAGCAATGGCAGGATCAACTCGGAAGTTCGCCTGCGAGTCAGGGCGGCATTTGGAGGGACCCGTAAGCTCACTTTCCCATACGTTTTGTGGGACCGGGCACGTTATATATTCGACGACTCGGAACTGCACATTGCATTGCTCGAATATCACATCTGGCTGTATCGGCTTTGGACTGTTGCACCAACTGTCCCTACATCCGGTGCGGCTGGTCCATTGCCCGACGACGTTGTCAGGACTCAACGATGGTTCACTGTTGACGACGATATCCGCCTTCCAAGCATCGTCGAAAAGAATGTTCACCTTGTCTTGGCTGTACCAGCCCACCGGAATGTTTGGCTCGTTGATTGGATTCATCACGATGACTCGAATGGGCACAACGGCGGTGTCCGGCGCCAATTGAAAACGTCCGGAGGTCCCTTCAGGCGCTTCCGCAGTATCGAAGTCATCACGAAGCGCCTGGACCTCGGTCACGCCTTCAAGCGGACCGCCTGTCACCCGCGGTGCCAAACGCAACCCATGAGCCTCCCATTGCATTTCAGGACCCTCGCATGTCGAGCAGGTGCTACCCAGCCCCTCGTAGAGCCCAACTCCAAGTGGCCATGTAACCAGTGGATTACCGAGCTGCGATCCCAAGGGCCCTTGCGCTGCCGTCAGGTTGAATAAGCCGTACTCCCAAGCATCGGTGCACCCGCCAAACGCGGGGCACGGACTCGAGCCTGGAAGCGGACCTCGTACAGCATATTGCCTCGCTCGGAGCGTCATACGACTCCACACGGGCGGGTTGTCCCGCCTTGTCTGCCAGATCTGCGTCCCGTTTACCGTGACGACCTGTGCGTCAATCCCAGCGACGGGATCGACTCCATTCTGAACGTCGATAGGTTGACAGCCGACATAGGCTGCACCGAACACGACCAGTAACACGCTTCCACTCTTCCCGCTCATCTTCACGTCTCCAGTTTTGTAACAAAAAAAACAAATCTGGAACACGAGTAGCAGCACGTACGAGCAAGACGGAAGACAAGTCGTCAGAAAATTGATGAGTTTCCATGAAAACCAGCAAGATGCTCTCGGTAATGAAACGTCGGGGAATTTTGCTTGACTAGAGTTAGCGCTCGTGCATACACGAGCCTTTCAGTACGTCGCGGCACGTGATCGCAGCAGTAAGCATCCGTTCTCAACAGCTTCCGCACGTTATTGACGTAGTTTGTCCTTACAAAACTGGATGCGATCTGCCACGCGCCGCATCCCCTGCGGAGCGACAAACAACTTGAAACAGTTTGCAGAGCCGAGCAGGATGTAGAGCGATTCGGGCGTCGTCACGAGCACGTGCGGAGGCTTCTTGACGAGCAATCGTCGCTCTTTCGGCGACGTGTCACCCGTGCGAACAGCGGTGGTTACGCGAGGTACTGCGCGCCCGAGTTCCTTGGCAAGTGCCGCCATTTCGGTGATGGGCACCTCGAGGTTTTTCTGGACGTCATTCGACAGCGCTTTGAGTGGCGAGATGTAAACAACTTCGACGCGATCTTCGAGTTGGCCTGCATCGTCTGCGCGCACCAAACGATCCAGACACGCGAGAAACGCAGCGAGTGTTTTACCTGAGCCCGTGGGCGCGGCGATGAGGCAATCGTCACCTCGAGCGATGACGGGCCACGCGCGAACCTGGACATCCGTTGCGTTGTCGAAGCGCGAGCTGAACCAGGCTTGAACGAGCGGGTGGAGCACGGGGAGAAGCGTAGCGTGCTGTGGTTCGTAGGCGAGCGCGGATTTCTTTGGAGGCAGTCGGGGTCGACTTCCTGGCCGTGATTACGCGAGAGACGATATCTCACGAACACTCGTGGGATTTTTGCGGAGCGATTACGAAGTGCAGGGACGTCGGGGTCCTTCATCGCTTCCTGTTCCCAAATGAATTGGGTTTGAATAAGCCGAACGCGCTTGAATTCTCTATTTCGGCACCGTCATGCGCACGGTGAATTCCGGGCCATTACCATCCCTGGCAATCGTTATTCCATGATTCGTTGTGACGTCACGCGGGCCAGCGTTTCGTGCGCTTGATCTGTTCACGTAACGCATCGAGCGCTTCGACGTTGAGGTCTCCGAGATGGGCCTTCTGCGTTTCGTCGAGTAAGATGCCCAGAAGATCGCAACTATCCAGGATCCCCTGTCGAAGACCTTCTTTTCGCCCCTTGTCGATGCCTTCCTTGAGTCCCTTGTCGATACCTTCCTTGAGTCCCTCGTCTCGCCCCTCTTTTCTGCTCTGGGTCTTGGTGTCCTCCCACTCCGCTTCCTCCTTGTACAAGTAGTTCTCACGCGGCGACAAGTTGTCCACTTCGATGGCGTGAATCACCTTTTGAAAAAGCGGTTCGGGAAATGCTGATTCATCAATGATTTCATCAAGCGAATCTTCGAACAGTTCGAGCCATCGTCGAATGGCCCGGGGCGTGGTGGTCGAAATCGCACGTGGATTGACGAATATGATACGATGTTGAAACAACCCCAGCCGCCTGCCATCGAGCGTGACGATGTCGCTCGATTGCAATGCCACGTCAAATCGCAACTGCTCATCCTCCGGCAAACGCGTCAGCACCACGATGGTGTAGACAGTACGCTCTGCGTTGTAATTCTTGCCGCTCTTGATCTGTTCAATCTGCGCCACGAGATGATAATAGTGAAACCGTGAAAACATGTATTGTTGACGAACATGCTGTAGTTCGACGATAACCCGGTGCTCGAGGTCTTCCCCAAACAGGTCGAAACGAATATCGACCGCACCGACAGGAGCGAGAAATTCCTTTTCTTGCTCGATGCGCGTGAATTCGAGCTCGACGCCAACGATGTCGCGGGCGAACCCAGAAAACACCTCCGGATCGGAGAAGGCTTTTTTGAATGGTGTGCCGTAACGAAGGGGGACAACGTGAATCACCAACGGAGAATAGGCCAGCAAGCGGCTCGTTTCAAGGGGAATTTCGGGGAAACGAAGGGCCATGGTTGCCTGTGCATCGCTTCCCGAATGGCCACGAAGCTTCCCGCGGAACTCGCGTACCACACGCGTAAACCTGGAGTGATCTGCACAGCGTGCGTCCGCATGCTCGGGAAGAGCTCGCGGACCCCACCCGAACACCATGAGCAGGTCTGGAGGAAAACCATTCACAACGGACGAGCATGGGTACCCCACTGCGACCGCTGGAGAATGGTAAGCGTTCTCTGTTGACGGATTGGTTTGTCTGGGTGTGGGGTGCGGGAAGAAAACCGACGCTACATCAACTGCCGCAAGTCACTCAATGCATTGCCCGTTAGCCCATAACTCGATTGATCGGTATGGCAAGAGCTGCACTTGAATTCGAGTCCTTTGGCTTTGCCGCGGGCGACGAATGCGCGCATGAGCGAGCGAGCTTCGGGCTGACCGCCGCGGGCGCACGCGCCGCGTACAGTGGACGTGGAGAATGAACCGGCACGGCAGGGAGCGGGGCCGGTATACGTGGCGGGAGGCGCGGCAGGTTTTACCCCAGCCACAGCTGGCGGAGCGGTCGCCGGCGCTGTTGCACCGTCGGTAGCCGTATTCGTCGGCTTGGGAGCCACAGCAACCTTGGTCGGGGCGGCATCTGCCGATGTTGCCGGCGTAGCCGCAGCCGTTTGCGCCGATTCCACGGGCTTCGGAGTGGCCGGTTTAGCAACGACTTTCGCTGCAACGGGACGTTTGCTTTCGGGAAATGCGACAGCGAGGTAACGCGAAATTTGAATTGCTTCAACCGCATTGATCTCGGCTTCTTGCTCGACGACCATTCGCCGAACGACCTGCGCCCAGCCCTCCTCCGTGTCGCCTCCGTGTTGCGTCGTTTCGGTGTGCTTATGACAATCGATACAGCGTTTTTCGTAGAGCGCTTTGGCTTGTGCCGGTTCGAGGACCGGAGTTTTCACTTCGCTCTCCTCGCCTTCCACTTCGCTCAACCGTGCGTCCATTTTGGCTTCGGCGATTTTTGCCTCACCCGCCAGCGCGGTTTTGTTTTTGCTCGATTCTTGAATATCGGGCGTGATAGTGATCATGAACGCCGTCACGAAGGGCACGTCTTTGGGATCGAGCGGTTTGTCGAAAATGGTGGGTTTTTCGAGCATCCGGACGATGACTTTGTGCCAATTCGCGCCGGACCGAGGCCGGGCCAAAATGGTGCGCATGTCGTGACAACGGACGCATTCTTGAGCCAATACCTCGCGCCCTCGACGTAGTCCCGCGTCACTGATGAGTTGATCGACGGGTACCGCATTGTCGAATTTGATGTCATTCAGTACGCGCGAAACTCGTTCTCGGCCTTCGACATCGAGCGACTTGGCAATGAGTCCGGTACCTCGGACTGCATGCGGAATCGAAAGCGCACTGATGAGGACCGTGCATAACAAGATTCCCATGCCGAGTTGTGGCATCGCTTCCTCGAAGTACCGGAAAAACTTCAGGATGACGATTTTCGTAATGAGCAGAACGCCCAGAATGACTGCCGCGGTCGCGTGGATGATCGTGCGCGCAGGTAGCTCGACTTGGTACTCCCAGAGGCGGGGTATCATGTGCCACATCATGAAAAGATAAATGGCGGCGAACGCATATCCTATGACTCGATGCACGCCCAACCAAAATGGCGGAGCGTTCGTTTTTTTCTTGACTGGATCCCAATATTTTTCCGGGTTCCACAAAATAGCCTGAATGATGACGGCCGACACGCCCAACACGAAGAAGGCGATGCCCAGCCACAAACTGATGATGGTGCTCACAAGGGTCTCCCACGAAATGCCAACACCGCAACTGCACTTCGGCGGGTCGGAGGTGTGGACAAATTACGTAACGTTTCATGATCGTCTGCGAAACCTAGATGTCTGTCAATCCGGAAAAGGTCTCGAGTACCGTTCGTCTTCATGTTCCTGCCCCAGGAAAATCGAAGACTCGAATGCTGTCTCATCGGGCGCGTGTTCAATTGCAGATGCACTGGTGAATTGTATTGTGCGATATGAACCTGATCTCGGAATGGTATGACTGGTTTAAAATTGGCAACGATACGCGCAAGATCCATTTGCCAGAAGCCATGACCCTCGTCACCCCGTCTCAGTCGCCAAACCTCACACCGCTCAAGCCTTGCCCCGAATCTTTTGAACTCCCACGAACACCGGTATGACAAACCCGTCGTCCTCGGACCGATTCGTTCGAGTTCAAACGGTTTGACATCCACCAAGGGCGACGCCGTACCGCTCGGACTCGGACGTCTTCCGTTTGTTGTCGAACGTTGAATCTCGCATCTGACCGCGCAACTTTTCTGTTTTTGCTAGAAAGTGCCGGGCCTCGATGGAAATGATGCCCGTGTGGAGCAACGAGTTGTCTATCTGGACGTGATGCAGTGTAAGCTCGCGCGAGCTGTCGTCGTTCTTCGTCAGCTTCTCGGAGAGATTTGCATGGCCCCCCTGCGTCGAAACCTCAAGACACGTTTCAACGTGCTCGCGTCGCTGCTGTCCCTGTTTGTCGTGGCCTGTGGTGCGTCGGCTCCATCTTATGCGCCGCCTCCACAAGCGTATTACGGCGGAGGAGCGCAGCCAGGCGGACAGCCGGAAATGATGACCGAGAGCGGAGGGAGCCCATCGCAGCCCGCGAACATGCCGTCTGCTCAGAGCGATTCACCCGGATCCGCGGAGGAATCGGTTTCGTCAGATGATTCGGGATTTTTCGGAGGTGCCGCGAAAGCTCCAACTTCGGCCGCCAAATCCGCTCCGATGGCTCCGGCAGCTCGAGCTCCGATGGGGGCGCCACCTGTACCAGCCAAACCCGCAGCACCTCCGACAGCGCAACAGAAGCCAGGTACGAAGACCGACGGGGCGTCGGAACAAGCCCAGGAAAAACCCATTGCTCCGTTGCTGATTTACACCGGCAACGTGGGTATGGAAGCCCCGGAACCGGCTGTCGTTCCGGCAACGATTGACAAGATCATCGATTTGGCAGAGTCTTTTGGCGGATACCTCGCTGCGCGCACGGACTCGAGCGTCGTGGTGCGTGTACCTTCACGACATTTCCGCGATGCAATGACAGCCCTGGAAAAACTTGGCGATGTGAAGCGTCGCAGCGTGAATGCGGAAGACGTGTCCGAGCAGTTTCACGATCTGGAAGTGCGTTTGGCAAACTTGAAGACCGTGCAAAAACGACTTCAAGATTTCTTGGCCAAAGCCGTCAACGTGAACGAAGCGTTGCAGGTGGAGCGCGAACTCGAACGTATTGGACAAGAGATCGATCGTATCGAAGGTCGGATGCGCTTTTTGAAGGCACGCGCGACATTCTCGACGATCACCGTGGACATTACGGCCAAACCCAAGCAGCAAGTCGTGGTGGCGCAAGGTCCGCCTCCGCCGCCACCGCCGCGTACGGCCGATTTGCCCATTGATTGGCTCTCGAGGATCGGACTCGAGACATTGCTCACGCTTCGTTGAGGGACAGAGGCAGATTCATGAAAAGCACGCTCTTTACCATTCTCGTTTGCCTCTCGACCTCGGTCGGCGCCATCGGCTGCGGCCATGGTTTCGGACTCAAGACGCCCGATGGATTCGTCGAGCTGGAAGATCAAAAAGAATACGAATATCGCGCGACGACAGCGCAAGGCGTGGTGCTCGGCGTACGCGTCGAACCGAATCGACCGAAGGGGAATTTATCCTTTTGGAGCGAGGCCATCGACTTGAAGTTGCGCAACATCGGTTACGCGGCCGTCGAAGCAGCCGACATCAAGACGAAAAGCGGGACCAAGGGCAAACAATTGCGCTACACACGGACGATTTACGAACGCCCGCACGTCTTTTGGTTCACGGTTTTCGTGACGGAAGGGGATGTGTACGTCATTGAATCGGGCGGAGATGAACGCGATTTTACGAAAGTGAAAGACGAAATCGTCAAATCCATCGAAGGCTTCGTCCCCGGCTGAGAATGATGGGAATGTAGAACGACCGAACCGAAACGAGTGTTCAGCCACTACATTTTTGCGACGATATCAAATCGAAGATCCCCCTTCGCAAACGCGTTCATTTCCCAATGTTCTTACGGGGCAATTCATCAATGCCGCCGGCACGATTTTGTCGACGCGCACGATCACGAAATAAACTCCTACGACGAACTCATTTCTCCTTCGCACCAGATGCCTTTGCCTTTCGTTCGTGATCAGTTTTCGCCAGTCGCAACAGACCCGTCCGCGGACAAACGTAAAACCCTCGCCAGCCATAAGTCGACAAGGGCAAGAAACGATTCCGGCACGAACCGCTCGCTTCGGGACGATGGGGAATGCCGTCGATGATGACCGGGTTGCGTTCGACATAGTCCAAGACGTGATCGAAAACGTGTTTTTGCACGGCGCTCTTGGGCGACAAGAATTCACGCAATTCCGACCAAACGGCATCCCAGGGCCGCCCGATGCGGCGCCCCAAAAATCGGCGTAATGGAGCCAGGTTCTCGTTGAGCGATTTCGTTTGCCCACGAAACCACATTGGCTCTTTGCACGGCAGTGCTTCGGGGTTCGTTCGGCGCTTCATCGTATAACGGCCCTTTCGGCCACAGCGCCAACCAATGCGTGGTCGCTCGATGATGATCTCGAACATGTCTTTGCGCATGAATCCCTTCCTTTCCAGGATGATTGATTTCTTGGTCGAATGCAGATAGAATCAAAATGAACACAATTGCCACGTGAAGCCATCACGCCGTGCGAGGAACAAAACCCGCGTCGGCGTAGGAGATCCCATGAATCCCAAAAACACAGCTATTTTTGTGTCCATCGTCGGAGGTATCGTGACGACTGCCGGCGGATGTTTGGACCTCAAAACAGTGAACTCGGAAACGACCGGAGGTCAAGGCGGCAGTGCTGGCAGTGGTCAAGGTGGAACCGGAGCCGAATCGACGAGCTCTAGCAGCAGCAATAGTAGTTCCAACACCAGCAGCGGTTCGAGCTCCACAAGCAGCAGCAGCAGCAGCAGTGGTGGCAATTGCTCGGCTGGCGAAAACATGGCGTGTTATCCGGGGCCTGCAGACACGCAATTCAAAGGCGCCTGCCAAGCGGGACAAATGACTTGCGATGCGGGCATGTGGAGCGGTTGTACGGGATTTGTACTTCCAATTTTGGAAGCGTGCAGCAGTATTCAAGACACCAATTGCGATGGCCGGATGGGTTGCAAAGGCGTGGTGAAAAGCTCTATCTCGTTGGGTACTCTTGATGACGACGCGATTGTTGCCATCGCCAACGGCGTAGGATCCAATGGCTACGATGGCGCAGTTTATGGCGCGGGATATCGCAGTGCGGTCGTCGCTATCGATGGAACTCCAGATTCGGCACAGGTTCTTTTCGTGAAACGGAATCCTTTGGGTGACTTGGTCGATTGGTCGGATAAATTCAACATTGATCCTTCGGGCCACGCGTTCGCAAAAGACATTGCTGTCAGCCCCCAAGAAAACGTCGTCGTCGTGGGTATCTATCAAAATGCCTCCTTGAGCGTGAATGGCCAAGGGCTCAAAGCACCTGGTTCTGCAACCTTGGGTTTTTTGGCTTCGTTCGACTCTGCCGGAACGCTCCAATTTGCGAAAGATTTTGGCTCGATCGGCATTACGGAAGTCGAAGCGGTCAGCATTGACGGCGCGGGAAACATCTACATCGGCGGAAAATTCAACACTTCCATCAATTTAGGAAATGACATCGTGGTCGCTAACGGCGGTTTCGATGGGTTTGTCGCATCGTATACATCGACGGGGACCTTCCGTTGGAGACAATCGTGGTCGGGCCCAGGGGATCAAAGCGTGGATGTGCTTTCGGCCGCTACGTCTGGAGCGATTTATACGGGCGCCACGTTTACGTCGTCCATCAACGTCGGAGGAGGCACGGTTCTCATGGCGGAAGGCGGGACAGATGGCCTCATCAGCGCTCTGGATCCGACAAATGGCACCGTTAAATGGCACAACCACATTGGCGATGCAGGCGAGATCGTCCTGACAGGTATTACGTCGTATGGGGGCAACATTGCGTTGGTCGCAGCATTCCGCGGATTGATCGCCATTGGCGCAGCAACCTATGACAGCATGGACGGCCCGACGAGCTGGGACACCGTCGTGGCGACGCTCGAATCGGGCGGCGGTGCAGTGATGGCGACGTATCCATTCGTTTCAAGCGGAAGCCAAGTGGGCGTCGGCATTGCTATGGATTCCTTTGGCGATATTGTCGTTGACGGTTACTTCTCGACGAGCCTGCCCATGGGTGGGACCATCATGGACCTCAGCACGGGCGGAGACGTCAATGCCTTCGTGGTCAAATTCGATTCAGCCCTCAATCCACGCTGGGGTCATAGCTACGGCAATTCGCTCATTCAAGCGTTCACTGCCGTGTCAGTCGAACCGACCAACGGGCACATTTTCATTGGTGGCGGCTTTCAAGGTATTTTGTTGGGATTTGGTCTCATCGCACCACAAACATCCGGCGGTTTTGATGCGGTCCTCGGCGTCATGACGAATTAACAATTCTCTTTACGCAGATCCATGATCGCCATCACCCCGCGGCGATAAATCGCCCCGTGGCGAAAGCGTATACGTACGCACGGGAAAACCACGTTCGAGACGCGAATGGGCCGACCATTTTTGAGTTTCTTGGCGTGCCAATCGACGCTCCTCGTGCTGCCGTAATATCGTCGATAGGCGGACCAAAGCGCGCCGAAGGTTTGCTTTTTGCGAACGTTCGTCCGAAACTCGTACGACGGTGCCACTCGGTACATGACGAATACGCACGGCCGTCGATGTTTTATTGACATTTTGCCCCCCAGGACCACTCGCCCGCATGGCTGTAATCTCGATTTCGCGAGGGTCGAACGTTATTGCTGTTTCGCCTATAGCTGGCGGGGCGTCATGACGCGAAACCGAAGCATACCAACGCTTGCGCGATGCTTTGCCTCGCTGATCGCTTCGGGCGACGAGGGCGTGCGTGCCAAACTCGTTCGACAAGAGCGATTCGTCCCCGCAAACGAACAAATCGACGGACCCTGGAGCGTTTTCGTCGCCATGCACGACGACTTCTTCAATGAAAAGCCCGGCTTCTTCGCATACAGATTCTATACGCCCCGCCAAACGAGCCACGAATTGACGCACTTCGAGGGGACCATAACCCGACGAAATGACGATGATGTGCCGTTTCATGGTGGTACCTTGTCCCTCATTGTTTGATGGTAATGACGGGAAGAAGCGAAGCCACCGGTGCGGCAAGGCCTTCTTCCACGAGGCTCGCGACAACCGGCTCAATGGGTTTGTACGCGTCGGGATGCTCTTCGTAAAGCAAGTCGACATCGTCGCAAACAATTCGTCCACCATGCGCTGTGCGCGACAGTTCGGCCCGCTTGTATCGTGATGCCAGTTTTTTTCGAGCGTCACTGCGGTTCATACGCCGTCCTGCACCATGTGCAACGGACGAAAGCGCTCCTTCGTGTCCGGCTCCCAATAGCACCCACGACGGGGCACCTCGACTACCAAGCACAACGGTGGCTTCGCCATTCGCTGCAGGTGCCGCCCCTTTGCGGTGGACGAACGCATTTGAGCCGCCAATGTTTTCGCGTCGAATCGTATTGTGCACGATTTCAATGCTGCCGCGAATTTTGTCCGGACGCAAAGCAGACATCGCCTTGAGAAGCCAGCAGGCCACCAAGAATCGGTTTGTCTTAGCAAACCGAACGGCGCCGGCCAAATCACCGAGATACACATCGATGGCTTCTCCAGTGAGAAACGCTTCGCCATAACGACGTCCAATTTGCGCGCCGAGTCCTCGTGAACCCGTGTGCACGAGCGCCACAAGGGCCCCTTTTTCAATGCCGATGGCGTCCGCCACGACTTCGTCGCTCACGCTGCCTACGCGCGTGACTTCGGCGAAGTGATTACCGCCGCCAATACTTCCGAGCGCCTGGCCATGCGACAGATCGCGATAAACACCAGAATCGCCACTTGGAGGCAAATCGATATCTGCTTGGAGATCGGCCAATGCCACAATTTCATCCGGAACACCGGCCACCTTGGCCAGTCCTTTCGGACCTTGAGTCCAGGCTGCATCAAAAACTTCAAGCGGATCGCAATCTTCGAGCGGGTCGTTTTCCATTGCGTCACGAATACGTCGTTCGAGTTTGTCCGGTGCCATTGCCGATGCCGTGGTCGACATCAGCAAAACTCCGCAACCCGCATCGCCGCCCACGAGGTACGGCAAGACGCGTTCATGAAAGGCAAACACGGCTCCAATGGGACCTTTGCCCGCATGCAAATCCGGCATGGCTGCAGCACGCACGCAACCTTCGAGTTCCGCAACGCGCGCGAATTGTTCGAGTGCGTTGGTTTCCATCCACACGTCATCGCGGGCAAAGAGGCGTGCGTGCAAAGGCAACGAATGTTGAGGGATCGATGAAGTGCCCATGATGATTTCTCTCGTCTGCGCAGCGTGATGCTGTGATGCCATCTGTATATGCTCAAACCATGCCAACATGAATTTCGCTTGATTCTAAGACGCTTCGCCACCAACTGATGAACCTTGCACCACTTTGCTGGTGAAACATGCATCAGACGTGGTGCGTAATGCACCGGCGATACCCAAGGGACGTGTGGGGAACATGAGTTCTTTGTTGGTACGTGTGTGCGAATGACGATGAGCCTCTGGACGGCGCACCCGTCACCGGGTATACGGGGGAGCATGATTCAAATGAACCATACGCTCAGGTTGGCTGCGCGTCCCACGGGGATGCTCAAGGACAGCGATATCGAACAACGCGACGAAGCGCTGCCAGAGACGCTCGAGCCGGGTACGGTCCTCGTCGAAACTTTGTATTTATCCGTGGATCCCACGCAACGCATTTGGATGGAGCACGATTCGTATTTACCGGCGATCAAGATCGGAGAAGTGGTTCGTTCTCTTGGTGCAGGACGCGTCATCCGTTCGAATGCTGAAGGTTTTTCCGAGGGGGACTTCGTCTCGGGTCTTGTGGGATGGCAAACACATGTTGTCTTGTCGACAAGTAATGGTGGAGCGACGAAATTGCCGCCCAATTTGCCCCTCACTTCAGCCTTGAGCGTCTTTGGTCTCACGGGTATGACGGCATATTTTGGTTTGCTCGATGTAGGTCGCTTGAAAGATGGGGAAACGGTCGTCGTTTCAGGAGCCGCGGGAGCCACGGGCAACGTCGTGGGACAAATCGCCAAAATTAAAGGGTGCCGCGTGATCGGTATTGCGGGCGGCCCGGAAAAATGCGCATGGATCAAGAATGACCTCGGATTTGACGTCGCCATTGATTACAAATCCGAAAACGTGGCGAAGCGGTTACACCAAGAATGCCCCAAAGGCATCGACCTATATTTCGATAACGTGGGCGGCGCAATCCTCGACGCGGCGCTCGCCAATTTGGCAATGCGTGGCCGCGTGGTCCTTTGCGGCCAAATTGGCGATTACAACGACACAAAGAGCGCAACGGGTATCCAGAATTCCATGAATTTGGTCGTAAAACGTGGGCGCATGGAAGGCTTCATCGTTCTCGACTTTTTGGGTCGGGCGATGGAAGCCATTACCGCGCTCGGCGGCTGGGCTGCCGACGGCAAACTCAAAGACCGTTTCGAAGTCGTCGAAGGGCTCGACAATGCCCCCGCCGCATTACGCCGCCTCTTTGACGGATCCAACGTCGGTAAGCAACTCGTCAAAGTGCGCGATTGATGTTGGCAATTGGGTAAAACATTGCCCCAGCGAATACGGGTCCGAGCGACCTTTCATTGCACGAATAACCCCACGAACTTTTTTGCGGCACAGGCGCAACCGTGACGACAACTTTCCCGTGTTGCGTTCGTCCCTGCACGTTACCATCCCGCACCACTCTCTGGTAGATTTTGCACCATGAGTGGTGCATGATGCACCGGTGTCAACACGTCGAGCGCTCTTGACTTGGTCCGATGCAGGTGTCGTTGGCCCTTCGCCATCGCATCAAACCCCGCGCCCCGCCACCGATCGTGGTCCTGTGTTGCGCCTCGTCGAGCACGGCGACGCAGCGTACGACGTGGCGTGGGTATTATCGATTCCGGCTGGTGAAGTGCCAGCACGAGCGTTGTGCCAATCGTTGCGAGCACGCATCGCCCACGTGGAACTGGCCGTTCCCGATACGGATGATCCCAGCGACTATGCGCGGCTTTTTCGATTGCTTGGCCCGGTCGTGGCACGTGCCAAAACGGATCTTTTGTCCGCGGGCTTTGAAATTGACGTTTTGCTTTCCGCGGGGACGCCTCAAGCCCAAACGTTATGGGTTATTTTGGTGCAAGCGGGTCTTTTGCCAGCAAGAATGCTGCAAGTCATTCCTCCAGCGTTCGTCCCGGTACCGCATCCCAAAGCAGTGCGCGAAGTTCGCCTCGATATCGAAGGGTTTCCCGAAATTCGCGCCATGCGTGATGAACTTGAACGATTACGAGCGGTCACCGCGGCTCCGAAATCAGCGTTGCTTGGGGAAAGTGCCGCACTCGTGGAATTGCGAACGAAAGTGGCCCGTATTGGCGCGAGCGATGCTTCGGTACTCATCTTGGGTGAAACGGGCACGGGCAAAGAATTGGCAGCGCGGGAGATTCATGCGCGTTCCGCACGCGCCAAAGGCCCATTCGTCGCGGAAAACTGTTCGGTCTTCGCCGAGGGCGTCTTGTCGAGTGAACTCTTTGGGCACGAAGCCGGTGCGTTTACGGGCGCGCAAAAGCGACGTCGCGGTCTATTCGAGCAAGCCCACGGAGGCACGTTATTTTTGGACGAAGTGGGTGAATTATCGCCACGGGTGCAAGCGGCTCTTTTGCGGGTTTTGCAAGAAGGAACATTACGGCGCGTCGGTGGCGAGGCTTCCGTCGAAGTCGAAGTGCGTATCGTTGCGGCAACGCATCGCGATTTGCAAGCCATGGTGCGTCGAGGTGAATTTCGAGAAGACCTTTTTTATCGCTTGCGAGGAGCGACGATTGAAATGCCGCCCTTACGGGGAAGACCGGGTGACATCGAACTTCTGGTGCAAAGCTTCTTATCAGAACAGCGCAGCAAAAAGGGCGGCCGCCGTTTGCGTGTGACGCGCGAGGCCATGCATATCCTCACGCAATATGCGTGGCCCGGCAATGTGCGCGAATTACGGGCAGAGGTCATGCGCTGGGGCGTATTTTGCGACGAAGTCGTTCACGTGAGTGATCTCGCAGATGAAATTCGCCACGGGAACGTGAATGTTCTCAATGCTTCGCCCGAACGACCTGCACCGGTACGCAATGAAGTCCGCACGTTGCGAGAATGCGTGGACGATGCGGAGCGTAATGCCTTGACGAAGGTACTGGCGGTCGAAAATGGAAACTTGAGTCGTACAGCCAAAGCACTCGGGATCGATCGTAATACGCTCAAGCGCAAAATGAAGGCCTTCGGAATGCGGGGTGATGATGAAGAATCGAAATCCTAAATTAGCAAGCATTCATCAAGCGTCACGCCTTCCGCCAATACCCTTGAATGACGCGCAGTTCACGGTGGCAATGAATAGAGATAGGCGACCATGTCGAGAGCATCCTTCTGCGTGACATTCAAATTCGGCATGCTCGTTTGCGGATACGTTGCTTTGGGGTTACGAATCCAATGCGTTACGTCTTCCGGCGTATTCGGCAAAGCTCCTACAATATCGGATCGCCACGCAAGCCCAGCCAGCGGTTGTCCTCGCGTACCGTTGGCTCCTTCAACACCGGGTATTTTATGACATGAGCCACAATTGTAATGGATGAGGGCCTTACGACCGCGCTCGACGTCACCTCCCGCAACGTCACGATAGGGTCGGGGCACTCCCGTTTGGCGCATCGTCTGGACGCCCATGGCAATGATCGCAATCCCCGCAATTCCGACCACGGAGCCAGCGAAGATCCCATTTCCTTGACGTTTGGCCATCCGGACGTTCTCCGAACAAAGCGAGTTTCCCGAGGACGGCATTGTTGACACACCGCCTTATCAATGCGCCTCTGTAGCATTTCCTTCAAGGCGGGGGAAACATTCCGCAACGGCAAAGAGCAGATTTGTAAACGGCCCTCGAGGAGTAAACAGAGCGGGCGTTAAACCTGACCATCTATCACATCTCTATTTCCACAACGACAGCCCTTGGAGAGGGCCATTTCGCGGGGGGCCCCGCTGTCTGAGCCCGTGCTTGGACGGGCGAGTTCGGGGTCCCGCGGGCGCCGCGAAATGGTCCTCTCCAAAGGCGGCCTGCAAAGAACACGCGGTTTTCCAGCAAGAAGATGTGACCAATGGACAGGGCGTTAAACGGGGACTCGAACTTCGGCTGGTTTGTTGCGCGAAACATCGGCTCTGACGACCAGCTCCATCAACTCGTGCGAAAATGACTCATTCGTTTTTAGCAAAAATGGTGCTCGCCACGGGTTCCGATAGTTTTTGCCATTTCGCATACGCTCGCACGGCGGACGCGCGAATTTGCGCTTTTGGAGCGCGATCACCAATGGCCCGGACAACGGCATCGAGCACATAACCTTCGGGCGCCATGAGCGTGCGAGTCATTACGAGCGTTTCGGAACCCGCGGCACGTAACGCTGGACCAAAATATTGTTCGGAAGCGCAAGCCAAGACGAAGGAAGGAATGGCCGACGCTCCTTCGTTGGTTATCGCGGGCAATTGAATGCCATCCATCAATCGATTGTGCCCCGAATACCCGACGACGGAAACGCGTTCTTCACGATCTTTATCTCCATCGCGAAAAAACACGACGCCACCCTTGGTGGCCCGGTGCCAAAACATATCGACGGCTTGATTGATTGATTCTCCATGATAGGCATCGAGTACGACAATTTGTTCGACGGTTTTTCCTTCTGTACCGATCGAACCTGGAGCCGCAATCATGCGCCGATAGACTGCACGTTCGAGAAGAGGACCTTTGCCACGGGCCACGTCGATTCGTGTAAATTCGCTTTGTGGACGATCGAGAAAACGCCGGTGACCAAACAACGCCCCCCAATAAAGGTTTGTTTTCAAGTTCCCCGCCAAACCCGCAGCGGGACTTCCGCAATCGATTTGGTCATTCGAGCAAAGTGGAATGATGACATGAATGACGAGCGGCGTCGCAGCAGCAGGCTCGGCAGCTTGGGCTACGAGATGTGCGGAACAGATGAGCATAACGAAGGTGGCGGCGAGGATCGCGACGGTTCTTGCGGGTTTCATGGTGGATGTACAGTCGTCGTACGAGCATAATAAAGTGTGACGAACAAAAAATTTCTGGAGTCTGACGGAAGCAATCGTTGTGCTTGTTTGGAATGGCGATACAGAAACGTCCTGGCATTCGACTTGGAAACGGGCACCACAATACCTGTGCCAATGGATTTTACGCCTCTTGTATGAATAACGTGGTCATTGCGCGATTCACGCAGCACGGATTGGCTGAAAATCATTGCATTTTTTTGTTGCCGCTTGGGCAAAATGGTGCTTTCATTCTTTTGACAGCAACGCACAGGAGACACCATGTCAAAAATCACGATCTACGAAACGTTCACCAAAGCCGACATCGACAATCTTCTCACGGTCGGTGCCCAACTCGCCGTTGCCTTCGATGGATCCCATCCGCACGCAGTGAAAACCGTACATCTCGAGATCAACATGCGCATCTCCGCGACCCAAATCGTCGACTTGAACTCGCGGTTTCACTCGACGTACGTCAAGCTCAAGGGGGGTCTGATGCACGGTGAAGGCACGTACAAACTCGAAGCGCATCACTTTGAGCAAGATATCGTCGACAATTCGCCCAAGGCGTACGAGATTCGCCAAAACCGCGCCATCGTGAGACATGGTGGGGTTGGGGGCATGGTCGACGACGTCGGCTGGTGGTGAACGAAGTAGTTTTCATGCGAATGTCTAATCTCGCAATGCGTCGACGCCTTCTTTAACTCGAAAGCGTCGACGACGTTGCGCGATGGCGGTCAAAACACGAAACCCCGCACCATCGAACCCTCTCCACACGCCTTCGCCCCAAACCGCGTCGTTTTCATTCGCAACGATAAACCGCATTACGGAAACGACAAACGCAAGACGTCCGCTTCCCACCGTTTCTTGAATGCGTCGAGATCCTTTTCGCCCAAAACCTTCGTCAACGAAGTGTATCCCGAACGATCCACGCGACGGTCCTTCATGTATGTCTTCCAGAAATCCAGAAGCAGGCCACGCTCTTGCAGGTAATGCAACAAGTACCGGCTTTGCGAATAGTTGGTCCCAGGATCTTCGTTGTAGAATTGGTTTTGCGTCGTATGCGTGAGCGTATGAAAATTCGGAACGACGCCGCGAGTTATCGCCTTTTGCAATCCAGACAAACGCCAATTGGTGAGCCCTATGATGTGCCCATTTCGTTCCGCGGATTGTTCAAACAGGGAACCCAATCCTTCGTTGATCCACGCTGGACAATCAGGAACGTTCGCCTCGACAAATGGGTGCACGATTTCATGCACAAGCGTTCCTCCGCCTGTGGCGATGTTCATCACGAGCGAGTGATGTGCGGACGAGTAAAACCCATACGGTGTGTCCGGCGAATCTTTGAAATGTCGGCGAACGGCTTCGTCGTATGATTGTTTGCCCCCGAAAAGCCAAATGGTCAGAATTCGTTCGGGGTCTTTGATAAAGAAGTCTTGCTTTAAATGCTCGACTGCCCAACGCACCGTACCGGCAGCGTGCGCGCGAACCTTGTCGGGTGATTCGTCACCCACGACCACGAATGGAGGTTCAATGACGACCGTGTGTTCTTTGCTCAGCATCGGCTTGAGCGAAAGAACGTGTTGTGCATACGCCGCGGAAGAAAAACTCGTCCCTGGCTTCATGGGCGGAATCGCTGGATTGCCTGCCAGACGCATTCGAATGACCGTATATTCGTCCGAACGATATTGCAGCGGCCAGAGCCGCAAGAATCGACTGCGCGGCATTCGCAAGTATGCGCCTTTATCGATGGCTGGATCGCTGTAGATCACTTCATCCGTCGTTTGATCGTATCCGAGCACCAATCGAAAATGCTCGGTCGTTCCCGGCTCTTCGTCGAAATGCGTACACACGATCGACGGGATTCCTCGTGCGAGATCCTCGTGCAATCCGCGAAAGAGCGTGTCCAAGTCCGCCTGCGCATTTGCGACTTTAGCGGTAGACCAAACGCGACCGACATCGAATCCAAGATTCACGAGGCCTTGCGTCAATTCGCGTGTCGTCGCCCCCATTCCTCGCGCCGGATCCATACCTGTCACGCCAAAAACAGCATCTTGATCGAAAGCAATACCCTTGGACCGAAGAAACATCTCCGTTGCGGCCTCGCCGCAAAAATCAGGCTTTTGACGAATATGCGGCACGCTCGTAATGAGTACGGTCGCTAATTCGGGGGCCGGCCCGTCCAATTGGACATTGGCAAGAGCTGATGGCACTGACGCATCCGGTGCGGAGGGAGGTGTGCTGCTGCACGCCAACAGAAGCGCGCACATGATACTGGCAACAGAATAGAAGGGTCGAACCATGGCGGCCTTTGACGCAGCGCGGAGGATCGTAATTGGGTCCATATGACACGACATCGCGCCGTCGCAAAAAACTGTGACAAGAATTCTTTCCTGCGTTCAAAAATGAAACTCGACGCACACGACGCGAACCGGATACGTGAAATTTGTTCTTGAGTTTCTATTTCATACCTGATTACCATGGCTTCCATGCGTCGCTCCATAAAGCTCGTCGGCGTGCTCGTTGCCGCCCTGGTGTTCGGTGGTTGTGGAAACGGTGTCGTGAGCGATTTGCCGCTCGTGGTTGTGGATGGCGCTCCGACAATACCGCCGTTGGACCCAGGTGGAGTCTCGATTGACGTGAACGGGGACATCACCGCACTCGGCGCCAAAGGCAGTCGATTACTCGTCGGGACAAACGCTACTGTCTATGGCCCAGGCAGCGTTATTGGAACGCTTGAAGAAGTGTCGGTTTGGAGTGACGACCCCACCGTGTCGGCGATGACGGGAGCGGTGCATGCGATTGGGCGACGTTCGACAAACGTGCTCGTTGCATCTGACAACGGAATTTTTCATACGTCAGGCGATAAGCTGCTGGTGTCGCCGGCCAGCAACGACCTGAAAGCATTAGGGATTTCTTCGCTGGCGGCGGAAAGTTCGGCAGGTGGTGAACGATTGTGGCTCGCCACATCGTCGGGGCTTTTTGATTTATCGGGTGGGAAGCTGTCCAAGTGGACGTTGGAAGACGAGGCGGCAGTACCAACGGTCGTGGCGACGAGCGGTCAACTTGTATTTGTTGCATATGGCGATCGGCTTTACGAACTAAATTTGGAAACACAAGAGGCTGGTCTCGTGCCGCATTCGTTCGGAACGATTCATGACATTGCCCACGGCGCGGAAGGCACGGTTTATGTCGCGGCGAACAAAGGGCTTTTCGAACGCGGAGCGGACGGAGGCTACACGCAATACACGCTTTCCGACGGTGCCGAGCCTGCGGCGGTGTATGCAACCATTTTTGATCCCAAAAAGGGAATGTTCGGCGTAATGACGGCGGGAATCGTACTTGCGCAACCCGGAAAAACTCCTGCCGGTGTGATGCCCATGCCGGCGAGTATTGCTGCAGCAACGGCGCTTCCAATGGCCGCTGCAGACGACATTGGGAATGTTTGGATCGGGGCGGGAAACAAGCTCGAGGGATTGAAGCTCGGTTCGACATTGACGTTCGATGCTGATGTGGTTCCGGTCTTCAAAACGTATTGCGGTTCGTGTCACATTGATGGAGCGCAAAAATCGCCGCTTATCAAGTTCGAGGACTACGAAACGGTCGTGGCCATGTCGGCCAAGATCAACTCGCGCATTAGCGCGGGACAAATGCCACCGGCTTCCGCGGCACCAATGCCAGCGGAAGCATTCGAGATCCTATTGCGTTGGGAGGCGAGCGGAAGAAACCGATGAGCCATCGCGAGAAAAATATCCTCCAATGGTCTGTCCTGGCGATGATGGTTTCATCGCTGGCAGCGTTGCCCGAAGCCCGCGCGGCGGACGACAACGCTTGTCTACTCCACCGCCCTGCCCCAGTTGAACGGCAGTTGCGGCGGCTTTCGTTAACGCTCCGGGGTCATGTACCTGATTACGAAGAATACGCGTCCGTCGAGGCGTTGGACGTCGTTCCGGACTCCATCGTGGATGCGTATATTGCGAGCGACGAATTTCGGTTGCAAATGCGCCGATTTCACGAGCAGCTTTTGCATACGAACCCTGCTGGAGTTTCGTTACGGCAAAATGGCATGACTTTGTCCGAAGCCGTGGCGGAAACGGCCGGGTCGGTGACCAAAGTTTGGCACTTGACCGCCTCTGGGCGTCGCAAAGCATACCGTGGTGGCGATGGCACCCATCGTTGCCAGGATCTTCCGCAAAGTGATGCGTCATTGGGTTATGCCAATGGTGTGCCCAAGTGCAAGAGCGTCGGCCCGGATGCAAGCGGCGTTGACGTCTGCCTCGAAGGCTGGGTGAACGTCGCACCTTATTGGGATTCAGCCAATCCGATCAAGGTGTGTGCTTTTGATGCGCAAATAGCGACGACCTACGACAAAGCGGTTACGCCCAACCCTGGCACGTACGCATGCAGCGATGTGTCGGCCCAGAGCGTGAAATCATGCGGTTGTGGACCGACGTTGTCCTATTGTATGAAATCGTCGCTCGAAACGATGATCTGGCCCGATCTTCGCGAGCAACTCCTGCGACTCGTGGACGACCACGCGACGGGTCTCGAGCCTTATTCGGAAATGCTCACGACGAGAAAAATGTATACCAATGGTCGTCTGGACTTTTGGAAGAAAAACCTGGCTCCGACGATCACGTATTCTCGTGCATACAACGAATGGCATACGGGAGATGCACCGCTCGCGACAAACCCCGATTGGAATGACGAATCGTGGGTAGCGGTCACGCGCGATGCTCCGCATTCGGGCATTTTGACGCTTCCTGCGTATACGCTTCGGTTCCAAACGAATCGAGGCAGGGCCAACCGTTTCCGTATTGCCTTCCTGAACCAATACTTTGTTGCCCCATCAACGCCTGACCGGGCAGGTTGCACGGATGACGCCGCCGACGTTACCCAGCGATGTTATTGCCGCGATTGTCATCGCGTGCTCGAACCGCTCGCTGCCCACTTCGCGCAGATCTCCGAAGCCGGAAGCGGTTTGCTTACCGATTTCGACAAGATCGTGTATTCGCAAGCTGAATGCAATGCGCAAGTGCTTCCCGGTTCGTCGAGCGTATGCAGTCGATTCTATGCGAAAGGCGAAGCTCCGGATCCGAAAGATCCGACGAAAATGATTTCCGCATGGCGCCTTTTGCCGCTGGAATATGCCGACGCGCACCCGGAAGTTGCCGCAAACTTCGACAAGGGACCGGAACCGTTGGCCAAACAAATCATCGCCGATGGTTCGTTCGCTCGTTCCACCGTAGCGCATCTATTCGCGTTTCTCGTCCGGCGCGAAATGAATCTCGATCCGGCCAGCGAGGACAACGAAATCCCGCTGCTCGACGAATTGGCAAAAGAATTGCAGGCGGACGACAACCTGCCACGCCTCAGCAAACGCATCGTGCAACTAGCGGTGTTCCGGAGGATGCCGTGAAAAACTATTTTCCCCTCCTAGCCCTGGCGTTGATTTCCGGCTGTGGCTCGAGCGACGCCAAAGACACCAACGTCGAATCAAAAGGCACGGTTCCCGCCATCGATGGCACTCCGATCCCTGGCGGTGGCGTGCGACGACTGACGGTCGACGAAGTGGCCGCATCCGTACCGATCGTGGCGGGCAAAGACGAAAATGGAAATGCCATTACGTGGACCGTCAAGAAGGGAGCGAGCACGTTCGATGGTTATGCCAATGAAGGTTATGGCGCTTCGCTGGGACGTCCGGATTACGTCGTGACCACGGCGGAAAATCCCGAACCCAGTCCGCTTTATGCGAAGTTTGCCCGCGACATGGCACTCGACGTTTGTGGCAAAATGATGAAAGCAGATTTGGCGCGCGCTGCCGGCGAACCAGCCACGCTTTGGCGTAAAACCAAAGTCGATGGCTCGGCGACGGCGACGACAAACCAAGAAAATCTGCAATACCTCGTCTTGCGTTTCCTGGGATTACGCGTCGCTGCCGCTGATCCCATGCTCGTGGCACTCGAAACCGTCCGAGCGGAAGCTGCGACCACCCCGAAAGACCCGGCAGGCAATGCCGAGGCGCAAGGGTGGCACGCGGTATGTGTCGCATTGTTCCAGGACCCTGCATTTCACATTGATTGAGAGGAGGACGACGTGTCGAAAAAACCTTTGCTGACGCGCCGCCGAATGCTCTCCACGCTTGGCCTTTCGGCCGGTGCGTGGCTCATGCGCGACCTCGTGTTACCTACGAATGCCAATGCGGACGCGGCAAGCCTTGCCAAACGCCCCTTGCTGGTGTTCGCCTATTTCAGCGGCGGCTGGGATACGCTGCTCACGCTCGATCCGCGCGACGGGACGAAATTCAACGATCCTGCCGCAAGGATTCAAACGGGATACGATCGCGTATGCAGTAACGTAAAAGCCGTTGAAACGGCGATGATGACTTGTGCCGGTACGGGATTGGTCAAACCCGCGGGCTCGAACATCACGTTTGGCCCGGCCATCGGGAAAATTGCACAAGCTCATTTCAAGGATCTGTGCGTTCTGCGTGGCGTTGAAATGTCGACGCTTACACACGAAGTCGGCCGGCGATATTTTCTCACCGGGAAGTTTCCGCGTGGTTTGGCGGCGTCGGGCAGTTCATTGCCGACGTGGGTCGTACACGATGATCCGGCCGCTTCAGTCATTCCAAACCTCGTCGTAGGTGGCGTCGAAACCTACAATGAAGGGCTCGATCCTCGTTCGTCGGGTTTGATGATTCGCTCTTCGAGTGATTTGTCGGCTATTCTCAAACCGCTCGTCGCAGGAAACGAACCGAACGATGCATTAAAAGCCGCGCTCTCCGCGTATGCGGCGCAAAACCATTGCATTCACGAGCAAATCGGCACGACGGGCCTCGTGAATGCCTATCGGGCAGCCATGCAAAATGCGGAATTGCTCTCCGAAGGTACGTTGTGGCAAAATTTCGACTTCAAGTCGAATCCCAGCGATCCGGCCATTCAGGAGCTTTATGCCGCATTCGGCATCAACGCAGCCTCGCCGACCACCGACTTGGCCGGTCCCAAGGGTCAAGTGGCGATTGCCGCTCAAGCGCTCACGCAAAACATCAGCCAGGTTGTATCGATTCAAGTCGCCAGTGGGCTCGATACGCACGATGATGATTGGGAATCGTTACACGCACCAAAGCTCATTGCCGGATTCGACGCGCTTTCGGATCTCATTTCGTTCCTCAAGGCGAAAATGGATCCAAATGGCCAGCCGTATTGGGACCGCACGATGCTCGTGTGTTTCTCCGAATTCGCGCGAACACCGGACATCAACGTACGCGGCGGACGCGACCACCATCTAGCCAATGCGTGTCTCGTCGCGGGAATGGGCATCAAGGGCAACCAAGTCATTGGTGCGACGGGAATGGATGATTACGCATCGCGTACAATCAACCTATCCACGGGCGCCGTGGAAGACGGCGGAGCGCCCATGCGTCCTGCCGATATCCACGCCACGGTACTGCAGGCAATGGGTCTTAGCTACGACCACATTTCCAACCAAAGTCCCCAAGTCATCGACGCCATGTTGAAGGGCTGATCGCTGGCCCGTTTCCATCGTCCCCATCCGTGGTTCGTGGTGATTCATGGATCACCACGAACCACCCAGCTCGTACGCGTGGCGAATGGACGAATCGTTCGTCGCAATCGCTTGTCGCGCGTAGAACCTATTTTTGGAAACGCCGCAGCGCATCGACCAATTCGTCGAGCTTCAATGGTTTGGAAAGAAACCCGTTCATCCCCGCCGCCAAACACGCTACCCGATCTTCGGCCATTGCTGTCGCCGTTAGGGCAACGATGGGCGCTGTATATCCCTGCGCTCGCAATTCGCGAGTCGCGGTCATCCCGTCGAGCTCGGGCATCTGCACGTCCATGAGGATGACGTCATAGC
>JANORL010001184.1:0-5497 GCA_031415295.1 Polyangiaceae bacterium
TGCACTGACTAGGGCCGTTCGAGCGTGAGCGAGAACGTGCCCGGCTTTCGTAGCAGGGGGTTAGGGGTGAGGCGTGAATTGCCAGCAAATATTCAAATCATTCGAAGCCGCATTCTTTCATGCGCGTTTTTCCGAGGTACCGCTGGGCACGACGTTTGGCGATGACGTTTTGCAGCCGTTGCTCCGGAAAGGGATCCTGCGCGTCCATAACTTCCGTGAGAAGCTTGACGTATTCGTCCTTGTTGCCCTTTAAGCAGTGGTACTTCGCCGCGTATTGGACTTTCGCGAGCAATAGTTTTCCGCCACTGATTTGAAGCGATTTTTCGAAGTGCTTTTTTGATTCGTCGAGTTCGGCCATTCCGGATCGAGCGTGATAAGCGCCGAGGATGGTGTGACCGCTGCCGAACATGATTTTTTCGTCGAGCTTTACGACCCGTTCCATCATCGCGACACCAACATAAAGCTCGGATACATAAGCCGGGTCGTCTTTGCCCATGTTTGTCTTGCTGATCCACGCATAACCGGTCCAGAAAAGAGCAAGACCGTGTTCTTGCGGATCAGTGAACTGCGCGAGATAAGCGCGCATTGTCTCGTCGTTTTTCTTGGCCGCTTCGAAGCCTGGATAATAATGCTCGAGCAGTTGCACTCCGTAACGAAGGCCGCGGTCGTACCCCGCTATCGCGCGATCCCGAAGGTGCAAATAATTCGGTCCCTCGAGCCCTTCGTCGTCTTCCGCTTGTTCGGCTTCGTCCTCGGTCCAGCCAAACGTTGCCCCTGTCCAACCTTTGACGAGCATAAAAAGTGCGTCGGTATTTTCAGGCGCTAAATAATGCATGCCCTCAAACTGCGACACGCCGTTGAACGCCGTCACTCGAGCGACTTCATAATCATGAAGGCTGTCGATTGCCGCCGAACCTTGGCGTGTGCCGGCGATCTGACCATCCAGGATCAGCTTCGTGATACAGCCAGTGTTGGACAACAGGAGCGCACAGAGCGCAGGCATCAGATAGGTTTGTAGGGGTCGCACACAGGCATCATACGCAGGCCTGGACGCACCGTTCAAGTCATCTGCCGTAGGTCACCGCGGAAATGCCGAGGAGTTGCCGCCGTCGACCGTGATGACACAACCCGTCGTTGCTTCGGCACTCGCGAGGTAGAGGAATGCTCGAGCGACGTCGTTGGCAGTGGTTTCTCGTCGCAAGAGGTTGGCGCGGAAATACTCGTCCACGCCAATCCCTCGAGCGCGGGCCCGAGTTTCCAGCATTCCGCCGTCAAAAAGAGCGGTGCGAATTCGATCGGCATTGACCGCATTCGATCGAATTCCATGAGCAGCCAGATCGACGGCATATTGGCGCATGAGGGCAATGAGCGCCGCTTTGGCAATGGCGTATGGCCCGAAGTTCGGTCCCTGATTAAAAGCGCTCTTGGAGGCATTAAACAAAAGCACTCCGCCCGCACCTTGGCGAATCAATAACTCGGAAGCGTAACGAGCGACGTTTTGATGACCAAGCAAATTGACTTCCAGAGAGGCTCGTAATGCAGCGTCTCCCTTGTCATCGTGAATGGCTCCTTCATAGGGTCGTCCGGCATTGGAAACGACAATGTCGAGCCCGCCAAATCGAAGGGAGGTTTTGCGCATCGCGCTGCGAACGTCGTCGGGAATCGTCACGTCGCAAGGTAATGCAAATACGTGATCGCCATGGGATTCGGTGAGTTGATCCCCTACGCGATCAATGGCTTCTTCATTCTTGTCCGTGAGGGTGACATGAGCTCCAGCCGCGAGCAGCGTTCGGGCAACGGCAAGTCCAAGGCCCGACGCGGCACCCGTGACGAAGGCGACGCGACCATCGAGCGGTTTTGTTGTGCCTTTTTTGGCTAATTTTGCTTGTTCGAGACTCCAATATTCGACGTCGAAAATGTCAATCTCACTGGCCGGTTCATAACCATTGAAGGCTGTCGCGAGTTCGATGACGATGGACGTGTGTTCATAGATATCGGCAGCGATTTCGGCATCTTTGCGCGTCTTGCCAGCGGTAAACGCTCCAAGCCCATGAATGAGTATAACCCGTGGCCAAGGGTCCAGTTCTTTGCGTTCGCCGGGACGAGCCGCCGCGTTGCGTTGATAATAACTATGGTATTCGTTGGCGTATTTAGCAATTCCGGCATCAATGGCGGATTTTGTGGCTTGTTTGTCTTCAATGCTCGGCAGATTCAAGTACAGAGGTTTGGGTTTGGTACGTAAAACGTGGTCAGGCGTCGCGCACCCACGTTGGGAAATGGATTCCAAGTCCTCCCGGTCGCAGAAGGAAAGGGTTTGCGGGCTCATGCGGAATGTGCCGATCCAAGATTCGCCCGAGGCGCGCATGAGGGCACCTCGAAGCACCGGTGCCAAGCGTTCGCATGCATCCGGCGAGGGACTCGCAATGGTCCGTCGCGAGTCGGGAGCACGGTCGACCAACCAACGTTCGGCGCGCGTGACGTACGCGATCATCCGCTCATAGCTGTCCATTGCCGTTTCACCCCACGTGAAAATGCCGTGTTTGTCCAGGATGATTGCGCTTGGCTCGCGCCCTAACCGCTGCTTGTAGGCTCTCCAGCAGTCGACAACTTTACGTGCCAAGACGAACCCGGGCATGACGTAAGGGACAAACATGACGCGATCACCAAAGACGTCGCGGACGAGTTTGGCTGAATCAGGCTGATCGACGACAGCGAGCACCGCGTCGGCATGCGTGTGGTCGACGAATTTGGCCGGTAAGAACGAGTGCAACAGCGCTTCGACCGAAGGAGCTGGGGAATTTGGATTGACGAGTTGACCTCGAAGCTGGGACGTCATCTGCTCGTCGGTCATTGTTGGCAATTCGCACAAGCGACGCAGAGGAGCGAGGCGGCAAGCGGGGAAGCCTTCTGGTTCGATACTACCAAGATCCCAGCCGCTACCTTTGACGTAGACGACTTCGGTCGTGTCTCCGACGAGTTCGGTGACGACCGTTTTTACTGAAGTGTTTCCGCCGCCGTGGAGGACGAGATCTGGACACTTGCCAAGCAAGCGCGACGTGTACACACGCATCGCGAGATCTTCGCCCCAGCGAGGCGAGTATTTTTCGACAAACTCAGTGGCGTCTACTGCGCGGTATCTCGATTGCACCGTCGGACTCTATCATGAGGCGCGGCGCAAAGAGGGTGTTCCTGAAGCTGCTGCGCCAGCAACGCCTGAGGAACACCCTCCAAAGGCTAGACGCTACGGTCTTCCTGCACGGCGGTGCGTTCGCCTTTTTTGTAGGTGTCGACCCAGCCGTTCAGGGCCCGTCCAGGACTTACGTACTACGCGGCCGCTTTTCACTCCCGCCCAATTACTCGTTAATTTTCGCAGCAACCCGCCCTGATCTCAACCGCGTTCTCAGGTGCACTCGATGCTTTCGGTTTCCAGTAAGAACCGTTTGCGATCGATCCGATCACGTAATGCGACAAGGCGCGCGTCACTATCGACATGCTCGAGCAATGCGCGACCTGCGGCAAGATATTCTTCTTTGGTGATGACTGCTCGGCACATCAAGACACGCAATAGAATCGCGGCTTCCGACGCCACATCTCCGAGGTTGTAATCGCGTACCGCATTTTGCCCCGATTCGCCGCTGTTCCAAAGGCCTTCGACGTCGGAGCCATCCACACCGACTTTGCCTGGAAAACCTGTTAGACATGCAAAAGCGGCCATTCGTGCCGGTCGTCCAGCTCCGCGAAGACTCACCGCGTCTTGCAGGTCCAAATGGTTCGTCCCTCGGTAACGATCTTCAAAATCCCGGTCCCATAACCACGGCGCTACAATGCCGTGACGTACGCATCGGGCAATGACGAGCGGCAGGTCGAAGCCTCGGCCATTCCACGATACCAACACGGGGCGGTGTTTGTCCACCATGCTCGTGAAATCACGCAAAATCGCGTTTTCACCATAATTGGGAATTCCGAGAAGCCGCGGCGTTTGCACTCGAGTTCTCGCGCCATCGAGCACCAAGGCAATGATCGCACCGGAAACGATTTCGAGATGCGGTACGGCCGGAACCTTGTCGGGATCGGCGCCTTCGGGGAGTGGATTGTCCCGGTCGATGACTGCTTCGAAATCGTAAACGACATAAGCTGTCATGACAGTAATGTCCCGCTCGTTTCATTCTGATGTATTCGGACGATTTCTTCGAGGTCCCGCGTTTCTTCTTCCCAATACGGTTCCGTTCCGAATTGCGGAAATGTTCGCGGAAAAATAGGATCGTGCCAGCGCTTCGCGACCCAGGCTGCGTAATGAATTCGGCGCATGCCGCGTAATGGCTCGATGAGCGCCAGGGTACGTCGATCGAAACTCCGAAATTGAGTGTACCCCTCCAAAAACGATTCTCGATGCAGACGCGATTCCACGTCCCGTCCTGGAATGAGCAGCCACATGTCTTGCACCGCTGGTCCCACCATCATGTCGTCGAAATCGATGACACACAAGACATCGTCGCGCAATAGCAAATTCCCGTGATGCAAATCGCCGTGAATGCGATGCACTTCAGCGGTCTTCAAATAATTGTCGATTGAATTGCCAATGTAGTCCGCCGCATTTTCATAACGACCCACGAGACGTCGGGGAATCGAGTTTCGCTCTTGAAATAGCGTAAGACTTTTCCGGACAAACTCGGTACTGTCGAGTTGCAAGCGATGTTCGGCATTTCGCGCTGCGCCGACATTATGCATTCGTGCCGTGAGCATTCCGAGGCGCATCAACAATTCGTCGTCGGGTTCGTCGGGCGCTCGTCCACCTTTGCGCGGAAAAATGCAATACCAAATGCCGTCGATATCGTCCAACGTTCGACCGTTTGGAAGACGCAGCGGAGGACATACGGGAACTTCGGCTTCTTCAAGGTCGGCCAAGAATCGATGTTCCTCGAGTATCTGCGCTTCAGTCCAACGTCCTGGCCGGTAGAACTTGGCGACGACGCGCGTACGATCTTCGAGTTCCACTTCGTACACTCGGTTTTCGAACGAGTTGAGCGGGTAACAAAGTGGGTTGCAGGCATATCCTGCCTTCTCGACAGCTTCGAGCACCTTGTGCGGTGTGAGTGCGAAAAAGAGATCGGTTGTGGTCATGTTGGGGCCGGAAGCAACGGTATAACATGGCGAAGTCGCATCGCGGACGAGGGATGACGTGATCGAGGTTGCCACTGGTCCTCGAGCCGAGTAGCCCTCGAATCATGAGCGAATCGAAGCACGGTGCGGGTCATGGTCAGGGGGAAACGGCGCTGCCCTCGGTGGATGTGCTCGAACACGGGGCACCCAAAGACGGGCAGCCGCAACTGCTCAGTCGGCGCCTCTACATGCAGTTGCTCGTGCTCGAAGATCGCACGGGTCCGAGCACAGTAGCTCCTGGGCGCATTCGCGAATCGCTCGAACGGCGCGGTGTTGGCGCCACGATGTATGAAGACATCAACGACCCGTGGAGCTTTGCGGTTCTTTCGTGGAGTGA
>JANORL010001185.1:0-3442 GCA_031415295.1 Polyangiaceae bacterium
TTTGGGGGGACGCCGTTGACCTTGTGACGTCATTTTTGGGGTGAGGGTCGATCTCACTCAATACGCGACCACAAACAACCGAGTGACACGTGCCTTCCGTCTTCGCAGGTGTCGGCATCGAATCCGAATGCAATCAAGATAGCTTCGCGCGCGGTTTCCTGGGCTGCGCGTGCGTGAAAAAGCTGCGGTGGGAATTTTTTGGCGGTGCGTGTGGCACAGGCTTGACATGCCGTTCGGATTTTGCGTGCAGCGCTCCCTTACGATGTGGTGTTGAAGTTTCAGCGACTCGCATTCATGCACCTACTGCTGGTGAACATGTGCACGTGGCGTGCACAGCATACACGTGCAGTCATGGTGATGAGTGCGGGGACAAACCCCTGGATCGAAGCGCGCTGACTTGCGAACGATCCGCACGTTTCACGGCGATCTGAAGAGCTTTCTGGGGCCGAGGCGGCGGGTGCGGTACAAGTCGCCACTGCCTCGGCGACAAGTCGTTGTAGGACGATGGCTGCACTCGTCCGCGTGCTGCTTACGGCTCGTGCAGGTTCGCACCGCACGAATCACGCGTGGAGTCAATTTTGTTTGTCACCATGTGAAGATGCAGCGTAAATTCCGCAAAATCGCAATCAGTTGTGTTTTTTTTACAAATCTAAAGCACAACTTTCTAGAATTGCCTCGACTCAACAACGAAAGGTGATGTCATGAATGGAAGAAAACTTGGAACGCTTGGACGGAACGTGTTGCGGAGCGGGGCGGTGTTCACGGTGATGCTGTTGGGGATGGGGTGCGGTGACACCCCCATAATCTTTCCCAGTCTTGGTGGGGTGCCGGTGACGTGCCAGTGTAGCTGTGAGAACCCACTTCCAGGGCAGCAGACCTGGGCTGATACTTGCGTTCAACAAGACGCAAATGACAACATCTTTGCGGATAACGCAACAGCTGCATGCAACGAGGCGTGTCCTTTGCTACCACCCGCTGGAAGTGGCTGCCCTTATGCCGGCGGTTCGGGCGGTACGTGGAAGGTCAAAACCGAGGCATCATCATGTGACGTCGGCAACTACCATGCCTCCAGCGGTGAAGCCGCGAAGTCCACTGATGCTAGCGTGACCTACATCGACAGCACTGCAACGATCACCTATGGTGCTGGCACGCCAGTGGTATTTCACGTCTCCGGTGATGCGGCTTTTACCGGCGGTTGTGAATCCGATCCTGGCCCGAGCCTCGTGGCCAACACATGCACGATTGATTTCAACCGCATGCACCTCGATCCAGACGACTTCTCCATACCAACACCTGTCGGAAACTTCGTAGTGACGGAGGCTTTACTCGTGAACAACAGGAATTTGACTGGCACACAAACGGGGCGAAGTTTCACGATTCCGGGCGCGAACGTCGAATTGATCGTCAGTGGCTATGTGAACGGCGTTGAACGATCCCGCATCCTCACGCCGAATCCAGCCGAAAACGTGTTCGGCGTTCACGCACCGAGCCTGGGTCAATTTGGTTTGTTTGGTCAATTCACATCATCGGATGGCGACTTGACGCTGACGCTCAACCTCAATGGAACGATCACCGCTCGCCCGCCCATTGCAAACGTGGGAGCGTCGCAGACAGTGTCATGCAATCCGATGACCGGTACCGGTTCGGCATTGCTCGATGGCAGTGCGAGCTCTGATCCCGACGGCAATCTTCAGACGGTGGCATGGTACGATGGCAACACGTCATTGGGAACAGGTATCACGTTGAGCACGGCTCTTGTCGTAGGGACACATGCGGTGACTGGGTATGCGATTGATACCACGGACAAAGTCGATTCCGCCGAGACGACGGTAACGGTTGTTCACGACGCACCTCCAGTTTTTGATGCGCAGTCGTCAATTATTGTGCCTGCGTGCACGCCGGGGTTGGTCATTCTTTCGATGCCCGAGGTGATCGACTTGTGTTCGGCAACTTCACCTGCGGTCACGGGCGAAATCGTCGAGATCAATGGGATCGTCCTCGTAACGCCAATTCCCGTCGATACGGTCACCGGAGCGGTGGCATTACCCTCCGGCACCGCGATCGTGGCGTGGACAGCGTCAACGGATGGTGGAACCGCGACACTGGAGCAAACCATTGAGATCTCCAGCAACGCCGACGTCACGTGTTGCGGACCGGTTCAGGTTATTTACGAGGGCACATCTGGGGCGGACAGCAAGCTCGACCCGAATGCGAGCACCGGATACTGCATGTTTGGATACGGCGCGAACGATCAATTGAAATCGGGGTCTTTCGCCGACTTCATTTCCGGCGGCCCGGGCAACGACAAGCTCACGAGTCAGGGAGGCGATGACGTTATCTTTGGCGACGCCGGTAATGACGACATCACCTACCAAGGCAATGGGACAATCATCATTAGCGGCGGCGACGGCGACGACAAAATTCACGTGGCATTCGGGCCGACCTCGCAAATTTTCGCGGGCACAGGCGATGACCAAGTGACTTGCGACGGCGGCAACGACACGATTTACCCTGGTCCGGGCAGAGACACCATCCGAGCTGGCAGCGGCAACGATACGGTGGTTTTCTACAGCCTGTGCGAGTTTGATTCGCGGAAGGTGCTCAACGGCGGCGCTGGCGACGATACGCTGATCATTCCGGTTCCGCTTTCGAGTTTGCCCGATGTGCAGGCCATCGGCTTCGAGCACATCGTGGTGGATTCCTCCCAGTGGCATCTTGCGGAATGCCCATGACACGTACAGAGCCTGAGCAACGGTAAACAATAGAATGGTTTGTCCAGCGCGCCGAGTGTGCGCGGGACAAACCATTCACGCAGATTCATGATAAAGGGATTCAGCCATGTTTCAACCCACTCGACGCATTGCCAAATTCATTGTGACCATTGCTGTAAGCGCTGTGTGCGGTTGTTCGGAGCCCGTCTTCGAAAAAGCCTTCAGCACGGACCATTTTGATTTTTATGTCGAACAAGGCGCAACCCCACCTTGTGATGGAACAGGAGATTGGCTCGAGCGGTATTACCATGCAAATGCGAAGTTTTTCGGGGTGGAACTGCCACCAGGCGAGAAAATACAATATCATCGCGTCGGCTCCAAGGAAACAATGGCGTGGGCGGGGTGCTCGGACGCCAATGGTTGTGCACAGGGAACAGTCATTTACGCAGCTTTCCCCATGATTATGAGCCATGAAATCGTGCACGCGAATGCTTCATTGCTAGGGCTGCCGCCTCTCCTCTTTACTGAGGGCATTGCGAACGTCCTCAGTTGCACAGGGGGGGGTAATGAGGAGAATGGATGGCTCGACACGTCCGCACCAATAGAAGATCTTGTCGAGTCGTCAAGTTTTGCGCCATATCGTGAGGACCCTAAGTCCAATGTTTATCCGACTGCGGCAAGTTTCGTGCGGTACCTGCTGGACCGATTTGGCGCGAAGCAATTTTTGGCGT
>JANORL010001186.1:0-6626 GCA_031415295.1 Polyangiaceae bacterium
GCTCGCGCTGGAGAGTATTCCGGCCAAACCTGCCGAAACGGCGTGGTATCAAACCAAGCAAATTTTCGATATGTTGGAATCGCTTTCGGATCCGCGCGTAGCCGATCCGCTGGTGGCGTGGGTATCGGCAGCGATACGACATTCGCTTTGGCTTGGCGAAGCAGGCATTCGTTTGGCTGAAGTCGGGGATATGCGCGCGGCAAAGTTCTTGGGAGCTCGTTTGCGACTCGAACCCTCGAAGTTGTATTCATCCGCGCGGTTTTGGGAAGCCGACGAAGGAGGCCACCTGTCGCGTACGGATCTGCCACGTGTCGTCTCTGCGCGTATGTTGTCGGATTTGGCCATAATTCACCAAGACAAACACGCAGAACTTTTGGTTGCGGCAGAAGACGCCACGCTCGAATGGCTCGATTCGAAGCCTCATCCGCACGCCAATGGATTGCGGTTTCTTGCTTCTGCGAAGTCGAAGAAAGCACTTCCGAAACTACGCAATTGGGCATTTCCTACCGATCCCCTTCCCAAAGTCGGGGATTCGCCGCCGTTCCCATCGGTTTTCGAAACAGCACAAACGTCGTTGCGTTACATTGGTTTGTACAAAGACGAACAGTCGTTTTCCAAGCTGCTCGACCAATTGCAACGCAAAAAAGACAAAACCACGAACATCACCCAAGATGGCCTCATGGATGCGGGAATGGCCATGCTCGGAATGAGTTTGCGGGCCATTGGTTATGGTACGTCGAATGGACTCGCGCATTGGGGGGACCCACGTGCAATCAAACCATTGATGACGTTTATCGAGGACGAAACGTGGCACGAAGAAGCAAGGCAAGCAGCTTGTGAGGCATTGGCATGGTGTGCAGACGCTACAACGATGGCCGAAGTGGCGAGCAAAGTTCAAGCATTTGGACAATCGACCGATCCGCCAAAAATGTTGATTGCGGGTTGTTACGCCCAAACCTTGTTCCTCAAACCCGCACCGGAAATCGTTCCGGCGTTGCTCGAAGCGCTCGGGCCAAGTGCAAGTCTCGAGTTGCGTATGGCGTATGGCCGGGCCATCGGCATGTCTGGGTTTGACGCAGCATCCCAAGGAAAACTGTTACGGAAACTCGAAGACCCCGCGACTCGTCAAGCGGCAGCTCTTGCGCTCATTCTTGGAGGCAATGGCGATCTTGCTGCGAGGGCCGTGGCAACGATGGCCGGATTTGGTCCAGCGGTGCTCGATGAATTGAAAGATCACTATTACCAAGCGTTCGGGTATTGGAATGATGCCGATTTCGAGCGGGGAAACATGTATCGTTGGGCATCCAATGCGGAAGCCATCAGTCTCATCGAAGTCGCGGGCGTTACGCAAGAATGGGCGCGTCAGCGGTTGGAATCGCAGTTTGCGAATTTGCGTTACGACAATGGCCCGCATTCGATAACCCGCGTCGTATTACGCAGTCGCCTCGTGCGTGAAGCAAGAAACGGTGGTGCCGAGCGAAAACGAGGAGCCATCATGACGTTGTCGTTCATGCATGAACAAGGCGTATTGTTGGCATTGCGGGACGAACCCGGAGAAACCGGCGCACTTGCGCGCCAAGCCTTGCACCGATTGGCGAACCCGGTGCGCGCGGCGGCGTTATGAGCCCAAGGGTCGACAGATAGAATTGGTATAACACGGTCATACGACCATTGTGAAGTGATGCGTCCAAGTCGCCACGCGTTAAACGTCTTTGGGAAAAGCCGTTTATTAGGGCTTACAAATCGCTTCACCACCTGGTTTGAAGACCGCGCAATATTTGGTGGAGGTGGGGCAGACGCTTGCGCACGTTTTGGGCTGAACGTGTATGCGCACACACTCATGCTCGATGGCGTGTATGTGAAGCGCGCGGACGGTGAAGGGATCACGTTTTTGCGCTTGTAGGGAGAGCTGCCCCAGCGGCGCTTTCGTGCGTAAAGGTGGTCGTCGTGGGGAAAGGCCCGCTCGTGCCAATCCTGGCCGAATCGCGTCCTGGGTCAGCGCAACCTCACGCCATTTCATCGGCCCTGCGCATCTCGTCCCGCGCGAGCGTGAAAATCGGGCTGAGACCGAGCGTGTAACGCCCGTTCGACGGATCGGCTACCGCCTTCGCTTCTTCTTCGGTTTTTCCGGCGGCAACGACACGATCGTCAGCACAACGTCGCCAATACCATCACGCACGAGGCCAATTTCCTCGGCCCCGCGTCGCGACAAATCCACGATCCGCCCTTGCTTGTGTGGACCTCGATCGTTGATGCGTACTTCCACTGAGCGACCGTTCTTCGGTCGCCAGATGCGCACGATCGCTCCAAACGGCAACGTTCGATGGGCCGCGGTCAATTCTTTGGGATCGTACGGTTCGCCGCTCGCTGTCGATCGTCCCGCCAAACGATCCGAATAATAACTCGCCTTGCCCCTTTCCTCTTCATGCGAGCTCGCTGAGCTACTCGCAGTCGTAGGGTTTGTCGCTGGCGACGTAGCCTCCGTGATCGTCGCTGGCGACCTAGGCGCAGTTGCCGTTGCCGCACTTCCACATCCGACCACAAACGAAACCATCAGAAGCGCTACGCAAAAAAAAGGAGAAGAACGTTCGAGCATGGCGGGACACACCTTGTCCCGGTGTATCGCGAATCGCTAGGTGCTCCAAAGTTTCGACCGAAAACCAACCTCACCGCGAATCGTTCATTCGTGAACGATGTGCTCGCCGTGACTCTTATTTGCTCTAGCTTTGGACCGCACGAACTTCGCTAGTTCGACGAAAGGAACTCCGGTCGGACAGACCTTTTCTTTCCGTACGAGTTCGCTTTCCGGGATGAACGCCAAAGCTTCGACCGCTGCGTCGTAGTCCGGCATGTTACGCGTCGATGCGAGCACGATCGGCATGAGTCCCGCATAACGCCCGCCGGAAGATGCGATTCGCTCTGCCTCGCCGATATCACATCGCCCGCATGCAATGCAGCGTTCGAAACGAGGCATAACTTCGCGTTCTGCGGCATCGAGCGCTGGAAGACCGTCGGCATCGTAGTTTTCGTGGAACAGCGGTAGGCCCGTTTTTTGGCCGAAAAGTCGATGAACGAGCACCTTGATCAACGACCAAGCCAGCACCACGAGCGCGAGCACACGACCAGAAAGCACGACCCTCCTATAGCAATGGACTTGGTTGTGTGCGCCCAACTCATGACGAAAAGAAAGCCTCCCGCAGCGCCACGTGAGTCATGGTAAGGACCGAAGAAAGGGGAATTCGCTTGAACTTCAGCCGCTTCTTCCGCATCGAGCACTCGGAGTTTTCCATGCCGCGACTCGCCTTCAGTGCGTTCTTACTGTTTGTAACTGCATGCAGCGGTAACGCTGCCGACGGGGGCGGAACCGGAGATCCAGCCAGCACACCCACTGCCGACGTATGTGGTGCAGGTGCTCGCCTTGCCGATGTCGTCGGCGAACCCACGTGGATCAAACCCACCGACGACTCGAGTAAATCCTGCATTTATCCCGCCGCTCGAAATGTGAGTTTGGCGGGGCTGCGTCTCATCGCGATCGATCGTTACGACGAAACGGGTAACGGAGCCACGGGCAACTACTACGGACAAGATGCATGCGCGACCGTCGGCCCGTACCAAGGCATGACGATCTACGCACCGACGTTCAGTCCGCCAGATTTGCGACTTTTCCCAGGAGATGTTGGTGACTTGCTCGGCAATCTCGTCGAGTTCCCTGGCCCAACATCCGGACCGTTTCCCTACTGCCGCACGTTGCCCGAAGTCGGTGGAACGTTGACCTTCCGCTTCGAACTCGGTCCGAACCTTGCTGCTCATACGATTCCGCTCACGGACTTGAAGGCGTACGAGAAAGCTCGCCAGTGGCTCGGCATGCTTGTACGGGTCGAAAACATCAAGATTTCCGACGACCCTTACGACAGCAACGGCCGCTACTCGGCTCCCATGGATGTTGGCGGCGGCATTCCTCAGAGCGACGTTCCTTCGATTTCGAACGAACTTTTCGATCTCAAGGGCCAAGGTCCGTCTGTGGCCAAAGACGTCACGTTCAAGTCGGTGACCGGCATCATCACGTACTTCTACGGATTCAAGATCGCGCCTCGTTCGGCTGACGATTTCGAGATTTGAAGCCGCGCGTGATGCTCCCTCCGTCGTCGAAAATGTCGTCGAAATCCAAGACCACCGCGACATTCCCTCAGCGTTCACGTCTGCTTCGATGTTTGCTCGCGAGCGTCTTCCCTCTCGCCGTGTCGTCCTGTGGCGGTACGATCGGCGGTAAGCTCCCGACCGACACGCCGTTCAACGTCATCGGTGTCGAAGGCCTTCCCAACGCACGTATCGAAGTTCATGCGTTGGCGCAGAAACCACGCCTTTCCGTCATCGTTCGTGAAGGCGATCCAGCTCCCGCCGTGGCCGTCGTTTTTGCCACCGGCTTCGGATCTTTACCGACGGCAGCGCTCTCGGCCGTCGTGGAATCGCGTTTGTCGAGTGCAGGTTTTTCCGCGCGCGTGCGTGCGCATCGTAACGCGTTTCGTGTCGAGTGGTTTGTCGAGGCACCCTTACACGTGGGACCGTTTTTCGCAGCATTGTCGCGAGCGATGCGCGATCCCGTCGTCGCATCGGGACCCGAAATGGCGCTCGTGGCTCGCCGTGTCGAAGCCGTTCAGAAAGCTCCACTCGATGCGCCGGAACTCGATCCCGTGGCCGCATGCACTGGTCAACCGGGACTCGTTCCAGGACAACCTCCCGTCGACGTGTCGAGTCCCGCGTTCCTTACGCAGCTCGAGACGTATCGCCGGGAAGCTCTGCACGCGGGTCGCGTCGCCATCGCCGCTGCCGGACCGCAAGCGTTCGGATCGTTGGTGTTCCAAGAGCTTTCCCGCAGCGAAGGCTGGCCCGTCGGAACTCCTGTCGTCGACACGGTTCCCGCGTCTGATTCCGTTTCGACGTACGTCGTGCCTCCAACTGCACGAGCAAGACGCGTCGTCGTCGCAGTTCGTGTGGCCGACGCGTTTTCAGCCGTGACCGTAGCCGAACGATTGGCCGCACCAGGTTCAGCTCTCCGAGGTCGATTGGCAGGTTTGTCTAGGCCGTTTCGACCGGTGGAAATCGCTGGGTTTGCCCGACCGCACGGTGGTTGCATCAGCATCACTCTCGACGCCGACGATGGCGTGAACGCCAGCAACCTCGAACGTGCCGCGGCGCAAGCCGCTGCTGTCGCGCGACACGAAATCAACATCGAAACCGCAATCCCCCCGAACACATCGCTCGTTGCACGACAAATCCTCGCCGCAACGGATCCTCGCGATGTCGCTTCTCGCGCTGCATGGTGGGCATTGTCCTCGCCGCTGCACGGCTTTCCGTCACGAGCTGCTGTCGTGCTTGGTTTACCGTCGAACTCCACACATACGACGAATGGTTCGTCGGGACGTACGTTTGTCCAGGAACACGAACGCTTGATGGTGTCGATGGGCAGCCAAGTTGCGGATCGTCGAATTGCTGTTGAACGGGGCCAGGGTGAGTTGTGGGTTCTTGTGGGAAGTTCGTGCGGAGTTGGTGACGAAGGCGTCTCTGATGCAGGCAGCACCGCACTCGCTTTGTGGTCTGCTGTTGCCGCGCATGGGTCCACGTCAGGAGTCACGCTCGAGCCCTGGATTGGCGCCGATGGAGTCGGTTTGTTTGCGCATGCGTCGCCGCGTGACGATCGGGAAACGCCTGCGGAGTTGGCACGGCGCGTGGGGGATGCGGCCATGCGCGCTCTTTCGCCGGCGATGCCCACGACTTCGTCGCTCATCGAAGCGCGGGCCTCAGTGCTCATGCACATCGAACGCACGACAGGTCGCAGTGGCCTTGCAATCGAAGCGCTCACGGCTTCGTTGACGCCCGAGCATCCTTCTTGGATCGAGCCTTACGGCACGTTTACGCACATCGGTGCTGCGACACTCGACGTAGCGCGCTCGCGCCTTCGTTCCTTGCTCGAAGGACCGCTTCGCGTTGCGGTGCTTGCGAACATGGATGTTCCGCAAGCATCGGAAGTGGGCTTCTCGATTGATCGTTGGCTGTCGCCGCGAGAAAACGTGCGCACATGTTCGACTGCAACGACGGGCCCGCCCATGGTTCGTTCTTCCAGACTTCAACTTCCGCGCGATGCAGGTCTTGCACAAGCTTTGGTTGCTGCACGGGTTCCGCCTGTTGGAGCGTCTGGACACGACGCCGCGATGTTTACGGCACTCCAACTTGGTGGTGATGGAGGCTTACTCGAACGAACGTTTTCGCCAACCTCGGGTGTGCGCGCGACGGTTCGGATCTCGGGAACGAATCGAGCGGCAGCGCTGGTTGTTGATCTACGTGCGCCGTCGGATCTACTGCCCGGAGCCATCACGACGTTGAAGATGCTTTTTACGACGATGGCGACATCAGGCGTGACACCTGCCGACATGCAACGGGCGACGGACATCGCATCGCGTCACGCATTCGACATGCGGTTTGATCCGCGCAAACGGTTGCAGGCGTTGTGGAGTGGACGAACGCTTGCGCCTACGCCGCCTCCAACGGCGCAGGCCCTCACGATCTTCGTTGGTTCGACACTAAACGAATCAGCGCTCGTTGTTGTCGAAGCTTATCCCGACAACTGA
>JANORL010001187.1:0-9075 GCA_031415295.1 Polyangiaceae bacterium
CGACGTTTGACACCAGCCACCTAGACCCAACGTCAATCAATCAAGGCTCCGCTCTCGACACCGAGAACATCGGCACACGTTGCAAAGACTAGACCAGAACCACAATCAACTCAATCGCCAAACATAGAGCTTTGAAGAATCCCACGCTGTGACGGAGTGTGCCAATCAACGACCGTTCCACCAGTCAGACGCGCCTTCCGCGAAAATTCCCTTTTAACGTTACGAAATGTGCTATCGTCCGCCCCGAAATGTCCAATCCGCGCGATTGCCCATGCTGCTCCCGAGCACCATACGCCACCTGCTGCGCCCCGTTTCATCGCGGCGAACGTGAAGCTCCCACCCCCGAATCGTTGATGCGCTCGAGGTACGCTGCGTACGCCAATAAACTTGCGCCGTACATCTACCGCACGACACATCCCAACCATGAAGATCGCAAGCGTCCCGAAAAAGATGTGATGCGAGAAATTCGCGACGCCATAACCACCCTGCGTTTCATGCACCTGATCGTGCTCGATCGCGAAGATTCCCATGAAAAAGGCCCAGCCCGCGTGCTTTTTTACGCCCGCGTTTTTGAAAAAGGCCAAAATCGCTCGTTCGTCGAATTGAGCGATTTCTTGCACGACGGCTCCGGCTGGCGCTACCTCCAAGGTCGACAAGCCCCGGCCGCTCGCTTCAATAACCCCGAACAAATCGATATTCCAGAGTTTCGTACACTGCTTGATTCGCTCAGCAAAACAAATTGATTCTTTCTTGGCCCCTCGATACACAACCTCGTACACTTCCCCCGCAATGCACGCCGCAACGACCGAACGACTTGCCAGTATTCTCAAGCGTGAACTCGACGCCGAGGATGTCCATATCGCATCCGACATCTCCGACATCACATCCGACGCGGACGAACCCCATCCCGCAACCACACTCACGTGGGACCTCGGCCGTGGCCGAATGCTCGTTTTGACGTTCAGCACGCCCCCGTCCGATCTTGAAGAAAAACGTACGCGCTTGGCCGTACTCATCGAATCCTTTGCCGACCTCTTCGCCGAAGTGGTTCCCGAAGTGCCTCGACCACGCCCTGAACCGACCATTACCCTGCAATCGGAACTCAATGCCCTGGCCGGACGCACTCATGCTTCATGCGCTATCGTCATTGATGCCAAATCTCCCGTCGTGTGGGGCGCATCGGAAGCCCCAACCAATGCTGACGACGAACCTCTGGACGCCCAAACCCACGTTGCTTTCGCACATACGAAAGAACTCGGTATCTACTGGCGCGAACTTCTGGCCCGCCCTCCCGGCTCGCTCGCCCTTCGTGAGCGAAAAGAACGAAAAGAATCCAAAACAACGGAAGCGGGTCGAACGCTTTGTCTCGTGCCTCCCATTGACGAACTCGCGGGACTTACACCAACCGAACGCGAAATAATTGCTCAATACGCAGAACTTGGGCGTATCTCAATAACACGTGTCCGGGCCAACGCCGTTCTGCCCCAACTCCACCGCGGGGAACACCTGCACGAAGCGGTCCTCGACGAATCCATCGGTTATCTCGCTCGTTCGTTCGCCACGATTTATGTGCTGATTCTCGTTTTTCCTGGTCCCTTCGACGAACTCGGTGCCGAACGCGCCATTGCCCGCACGCTGCCAATTATCGAAAAATTGGTTATTTCTTTACCCCCCGAACCGTCCGACGATTCTACCGGTACACGTACGGGCGCAGTCGTAGCTTTACGACCTCTTTTGCGCCCGCGACGCCGCTAAACATCCGCGCATCTCATAGAGAATGCGTGCGTACCTGCGCCAGTATGTCCGCCGGAGGTTTACCCTTCGCAACGGTGACTTCCGCTTTCCCCTCCAATAACTTGATCTCGAGCGACCAGGCCGTCTTCATAGGCAAACCTTTCGTCATCAACTTTCGTGTCTCGTCGTCCGGCGTAAATCCGTCGAGCCCCATGCGATCCCGCTCGTATGTCATTTCCACCAGCACGGACAGTGGACATTTCCACGTTTTAATGTCCCCTGCCGGAGGCACACACAACGTCACAATTCGACTGCTTTCTTCTTCGTATTCGTCAATGCCCATGTCACTGTCATGTCGACTGCGTGAACCTTCGATCCACATGACCTTCGTCTTGCCGGCCATTTTCTCTGCAATGGTCTTCAGCTCGAATTCCTCATAGATACCAAATGCTCCGGGATTGTATTCCCAGCCGACTTTCGCCACCGGAACGAATCCCTTGTCCCCTCGCGCGACCGCATACGTGTATACTTGGAACATCGATTCGCCAACATCGACAAACGCCAGATCGTCCCGACCAACCTTGGTTTCCTTTACTTGTTCACAAGTGCGCGGCGCATTATCATCCGGCTGCGGTTTGATCATACAAGCGCAAACGTCGGCTATCGTCGCCACAGGCGTTTGACAGGGTAGGGGCTCGACCACCGGTTTGACCGCAATCGTAATCCCAGCCTTCTTCGCAACATCCGCCAATCGCTTTTCGACAATTACATTGGGCCGCAATTCGAGCGACACTTGGTAATGCGCGACAGCTCCCTTGTCGTCTTTCTTCTCTTCCGCAATTCGCCCCAAATTATAATGAGCCATTCCCTTGAGCTGCGGGTTCGTCGTACGACTCAGCGCTGTCTCTGTATTCTTCTTCGCTTTGTCGAGTTCCCCAGCTTTGAACGCTGCCCACCCCAAATCAAGCAATGCCGGCGCATCGCCAGGCACCGCCTCGAGCGCCTTTTCGAATTCTTTCATCGCTTCAGGAAACGTCGATTTCGATGCCAACCGCCGGCCTTCCGTCAAATGCTTACGATATTCAGCCATCTTCGTCGGATTCGGCGCTTCACGAGTCTTCGGGCGCTTTTTCTTCCCCGTCGTTCCCAAAATTTGGGTCGACCCACTCGGCACCAGCGCCGCACTCACAATCATCAGCGGTTGCACAGCCGAAGGCGTCGGCAACGCTCCCGATGTGGACTCCGGAGCATCACCCCGACATCCGACCAATACGAAACTCGCCCCCAAAACCCAACACAGCTTCGACGTAGATTGCATCACTGCCTGATTACCTCCATTCCCAGCCCAACGTCAAGTCCCATTTTTCCTTGTCGACACTCGTGCCTCCCACCAACTATCCTGTACAAAGTTTTTTCACCAAGGAGTCACCCGATGCTTCAGATTCGTTGGCGCGCCCCCATGCTGTTTTCCTTTGTCGTTTCTTCCTGTATCGCACAAATCCCAACCATCGCGAGCGCTTCAAACCTCGTGACCGATCAACGCGTTGTTTATCGTGACGGAAATCAACGCTTGAAGGTACAACGAAAAGGCCTCGCAGCACCCGACGCTCGCGGGAGAAATCTGTGGCCCATTCAAATCGATACCGGCCGCCATATCATCGACAGCTTCGTCGACAACAAAGCCCTCGTGCGAATCAATCCAACGCAAACAGCAGAACTCGATACGCTCCGCCTACGGATCGTCGAAAACCTCATGCCCTCCATTGGCATCTACGCCGTCGAATCAATCGACGCTGAAAATGGCCTCGACATCGCCGTGCGTTTGTCCGACCAAAGTACCCGCCCGCCAAGTCTTCATGAAGTGATTCCCAATATCTATTTACGTGTCGAAGCGTTGGGCCAACCTTTTGTCCCGAACGACCCGGAATTTTTGGGGCAATGGTACTTCGATGACAAACGTCTACAAATGTCAGACGTTTGGGGCATCTCCCAGGGCGATTCGAATACGACGATCGTCGTCATCGACACCGGTTGCGACATGACGCATCCCGATCTCGTTGACAAACTCGACCCCGGTCTTGATGTTCTCGATAACGACACGGACGCGAGTTACGATCCGGCATACAGCGATTCAGGTCACGGAACCGCTTGCGCGGGCCTCGTGGGAGCATCGACGAACAATTCCATGGGCATTTCCGGCGCATGTCCCGCATGTCGCGTACGCTGCGTTCGTCTTTTGGCGGACGCCGCATTGCCCATCGATTCACACATCAAAGCCTTCAATTTTGCGCTGGAAACAAACGCTGCTGTTCTTTCCAATAGCTGGGGTTTCGCCGATCCCATGCCTATTCCTACGCTCATGCGTAACGCGCTCGACAATATCTTCGACAACGGTCGCGGAGGCAAAGGTGCGCTCGTGTTTTTTGCCGCTGGAAATGAAAATCGAGAAATCCTAAACGATGAAATCAATGCCGTTCGCGGAGTCACGGCCATCGGCGCCGTCAATCATTTCTCCGACAAGACATTTTTTACAAACTATGGTGCGTCGCTCGACCTGGTTGCGCCCGTCGGTACCCTGACAACCGATATCGTCGGATCGTTGGGTTATGATCCCAAAGAATACACGACAAACTTCGGTGGAACATCATCTGCCTGTCCCGTCGCAGCCGGTGTCGCAGCCGTCGTCATGAGCGCTCTTCCGGAAAAGACTTCTGCGGAAGTGCTCGATCTTCTCATTCGCACTGCCAAGGTCGCTCCGTATGCGAGTCCCGATGCGAATGGGCACGATCCCGTCTTCGGGTATGGCATCATCAATCCGCTCGCCGCATTAAAAGACGCGCTCGGTATTATCGACGAACCTACCGACGCCGGGCCGGATGCGTCGACGTCATCGAATAATCCGTCAGATTCCAATTCATCGTGCGCTTGTCGAACCGGGCCGCAAAACTCCAATACGCCATCATCGTGGTCGATTGGTTTTTATGCAGCTTTGTCGGTAGCCTTGACCGCTCGACGGCGAATGCGACAATAAGCCAAACTCCACAAGACCGCCAAGGTGCCCAATCCTGCACCCGACGAATTCGACGCCATTCGACAACCACACGCGCCTGGTTCATCAGGTAAACCTGGATCGCCCCCGCCATTTCCACCGGTGCCGCCCGCACCTCCGGCACCACCGGTACCCGCAGATTCCACCGACTTTTTGCATTCCGCCACTTCTTCGGGCGAACCAATGCATAACGTCGGCTTTCGCGAAGTACCCGTCGTCGTCGTATTGATCGCCACCGCCACGAATGCGTCCGCTCCCGCCGTATCGATTTCTTCGGTACCCGCACGGACATCGGCCACTCGCACAACAGCGTCGTATTGGCCATTTCGCTCTGCAACGATCAGCAACACGACATCCGACGTTTCACCAAGCGCCGTTTCTGCCGACGTGAGCGCCGCGGTCATTTTCGCGCGTTCACCTGGATACGAGCGGTAATATTGCGCCGATGCATAAAACATCCGCAACAAATCCGTATACGGCGCGGAAGCAGACTCCATTTTCACCTGCGGATACTTCGCGCAATTCACATACGAACGTGTCGGATCTGATTTCGATCCCAAAAACAGATTCCACGTTGCAAATTCGACGAACGCTTCCGGAAACGTCGCTTGTCCCTGCGTTTCCAGCATCTTTCCCGTCACGGAAAGCCATTTCGGGTCGGTCTCGCCAAACGCGCCGTCCTCTGTGCGTTCCACGAGCGCCCGCACTGTACCAGCGCCATACTTTTCTTCCAAAAATCGAAAGAACAGGCCCGTGCCGTAACTGAATGAATCCACCGGGCCGGGCAGGGGTACGTCCAGCGATCGCCCCGTATTGTTCAAATAGCCGTCAATGAACCATTCAAAATCGTTTAACGTCCCATCGAACGATTCCGTCGCCCAAACCGCCGTTCCCTCGGAAAATACATTTCCTTGGTCACGATCATAAGCCCCCTGAATGCCGTGGAAAAATTCATGACTGGCCAGGATTCGATTCGCCACGAGTGTCGAAGGATACCCGTACCCCTGGTAATCGTTTTCCTGCACCATGTAACCCGAACATTGACTCTTTTTTACGTTGTCGCACGCATCGATCTGAAACGTTCCATCCCCGATGCCCGCGAAATCGACCAGGTACACGTCGAATTTGCCGTCTCCGCCATTGTCGGGCAAACCTTCGTCCATGCGTGGGGGCCGAAATCCAATGCTCTCGTAATACGCGAGGACGTCATCGTACACGCTCGCCACTTCTTCGACGAAATCTGGCACACCTGACATGTCGGCATCTTTTGCGGGCACCGCATTCGTGCCAGATCGCGTGTAATGCACGAGGATCTTACCCGACGGGGACGCCGCCGTCTCGACCAGCTCCCCCGGATCGAAGTTGAATTGCAAAACATTGCCAGGTGTGTCGGGACGAACTTCCGGCACCATGGATGGCGGGAGAATCGTCGCCGGCGAGGAGTCGTCAGAACCACAACCCACGCCAAGAACCAGGGCGCCGATTACCGCGCAGCATAAAAAATTCTGTAGGTTCACGGCAAAAACGCCCATCGCATACGAATCGTGGCCCCGGGCGTACCCATCGGAACCGACCCCGTCGTATTACATTGCTCTTGGAACATCGGATCGTAATAATCGGTCACTGTAAGTTTGACCAATTCACCATTGGCTTTTTGGACCACATAGACGTTTCCGCTCATTTGCACGCAGCTTGCATACGTCCAGTATCCGCTCAACGCTGTCGCCGGAGATCCCAATCCCGACCCGTCCGGGATGACTTCACACGTCGCAGAAAAGTATTCATCCAAATTAAAGAGGGCATCCGCTGGTGCGGCCATCAAATCGTCGTAAACCGCGCCAGTCTTCAATCGAGCGGCCGATACGCACGATGGTCCCGAATTGCCACTGTTGATCCGAATCACGAAACGGCGAAACGCAAGGTCCCAGTCCATCGATCCAATCGAATCTTCGTCGCTCAAATCTACTTTCACAAGGCCTTTGTCCGTAAATTTCGCATACACGTACGAATCCGTATACATGAATCCGCCGGCCTTCGCGTCGATGGTCGACAAAAATCCACTGCCATCAGGTGCGTCCGTAATGAGCCCCGGAGCGATGTTATTCTTCAGATCCATTTGTTGCACGACCGTATCTTCACACGGAATCGGCAACGTCGGCATTGTGCAAACAGGCATCGGCCCGCTGCCTCCCGCGCCACCTCCGCCACTCGAACTGGACGAGGTCTTCGCGGGATCTGACGAACAACCGGAGCAAAGAGTGAAGGCCACTGCGACTGAAGAAATAAAGCTGAAGGAACGCATCAAGCCGAGGCTACCACGAAAGACTTTGCACGCGAAGGAAAATCGTGCGTATGCGCGCCTAATAAAACTCACGGATCTGGGCACACACCCGTGTTCGTGTTTCCAAAATAGTACGAACCTTCAATTTCTGCACATGGACACCGCACAGTACCGAATTCGGCAACAAGGCACGCGACGATCTCGTCATTGGGCTTGTCCATTCGAATTTCACCGACACACCCATTGTTCGCCATGTTGACTTCGAGCCACCCATTTGTCTTGCAGCTGGTGGTTGATTGACACTTTTTCGCGGTAGTCATCATCCACTTTTCAAACCCACAAAGAAAGTCATTCGATCCCACGCAATCGCCCACCGGTCGATCTCCACACGCGAGATACGCGTCACTTTCGAGACCGCTGTCCACCACCGGAATGGGACCCGCTTCGAGCAATGGGGAATTGTCGAGCGGCGTATCATCACGTTCGTCACGAACATCAGCGTGACGTTCGCAACCTTCCGTGAATGCAAACGCCAAGAAACTTGCAGTCAGCCCGGACAACCCTGCCGCTACCCATTGCTGCTTCATTGCACTCGCCCTTGTTCGTCGTCGGTGAGCGTACGAAACCAAACGACCTGCCAAGGATGTTCGGTAATGGCGCCGGTGGTTTGCGCCTCAATTTCTATCCGTAAGGGCAGATTGGGCTGCTGAGCCAATTCGCGTGCTTCGATCCAACTTTTGGGTTTGACGTCATACGTGCTAAAGAAGAGCAGCGTATCGACTTCAAAATTCAAACGATCAATCGTGCGAACCAAAGTAAATTCGTTGTCTACATTGTAACCTTCGACCGCAATGAATGCGCCGGGTGTCCCCAATTCGGCATCAGGTAGCTTCAGATCATCCGATGCGCATCCAGATATGCCAAAACCCAACGCCAACACCATCGTCCATGACCAATGAGCCGTTTTCATGGTTTTACCTCGCCATTAGAACCCGACCGTCACGCCGACACTTGGAACGACGACGATCGCTGAAAATGGAAATACACTGTGCACTGCCAATTCGAAAAATGCAGCACGACCCGATTGCCACGAAAACATGGTCCCGCCGCCGAGCCCCGCAAATCCGTCGCCCGCGCGTTTCCACAACTCCACAGTTTGCTCGAGGTCATTACCCCCTTGGTACGAACCAGCAAAAGGATCTTCTCGAACATGGGCGGTCGTTTTGATGTCCACCATCGAATATCCTGCCGATACAAATACAAATGGGCGCCAGCCATCATGCGCAAAAGGGTCCTGGCCCATCCAATGCGTCACCCGTGCGGCCGCATGAAATGGTACGAATTCTGTGCCTCCACGCGGCGTCGGGCCTTCACCCGCAATTGCCCACCCAACACGTAATCCAAGCGTCGTATCGTAATGCACGAGCCGTTCGAAACCAATCATCAAACGCGCTTGACCTCGACCCACCGCTGGCGCTTCGTTCGTGTGCAACGGATTGCCAATATATTGCTCACCATCCGCTCGGAAACACGCATACCCCGCATGCTCCTGCTGGTAAATGCTGCACCCGCCCGTGGTAGGAACAATGCCGACGTCTTGTGAGACGCCCAGTGAAATCCAATTGTTTTTGCGCTGAATTTTTTCACAAAACCCACGCCAACTGCACGTAGATCCGCCTTCGCAATCCGTATTGGTCTTGCACGCAATTTCAATCACTCGTTCGCTCGGACAACCTGGAAGGCCGGCAGGACAATCTGCCGGGTCAGGACACTTGGCGCGTGGAGCTGTCGTCTCGAGCTGATCGTCGTGCTTGATCGTCACACGATATGGATCTGCACGAGATGCGCCCGTCGCAATGACTTTGCCTTCCGCATCGTGCACGCGAATGTAATATTTCAGATCCCCCGTGACCGTACTAATTTCCAAACACGGAATGGCCCCTTCGTAACGCGCGCCATTACGTCGCAATTCGAGCGTCGTCCAATCAGGATCGCCCCACAAGCGATAATG
>JANORL010001188.1:0-4570 GCA_031415295.1 Polyangiaceae bacterium
CGCACAGATCCGCCCATGTTGAGACGGCTGAATACAATAAACTTCACTTCCGGTGGCGTTTCGGGTCGAATGATGTAGAGGTTCAATTCGGCATCTTCGATCCGCCGCTGCAAATTTCGCGGAAGCTCACGGAATCGCTTCCCGTTCAATTCCGAAAAAAACTCCAGATTGGTCAAGGTCAAGGGATGAGCCCGTGCGTTGATGAATTGATTAAGCGTCGCAAGGCGCTGAAGTCCATCGATGACCAACCATTTGTCGTCCAGTGTGGCATCCAAGTAAAACGCAGGTAAGGGAATACGCAGAAGAATGGACTCGATCCATCGGCTTTGGTGAACCCAGTCCCATACAAAGTTGCGCTGAAAATCTGGCTGAATGTCGATGTCATGCGACTCGATCTTCCGCATGACTTGAAAAATGCTCATCACGCGCTGCTCTACACGAATGGATGTCGGATCAAAAGGCTTGAATACCGGCTCGGGCGGCGACAATGGCACGGACGTCTCGTCAACATCCACAGAAACGGCTTGAGTCTCATCGCCTAACGTGTCCTCGGTCTCGGTGCCGATTTCGCGTTCTACTTCTTCTAGATACGCGCGTCCCTCAGGCGTAATCAGCCACCAATTGTGTGGCGCCTTCGCGGCCCAACCCTTGTCGACGGCGTCGCGAATTACGAACGAGCACAACGAAGCTTCACCCAGCAGCGACAGAACGAAACCATCGGGGAGATGCCGGGTTACCGCTTCAAAAATCTGCTGCATTGTCGCGATACCGCCATGTGCAGCCATGACCTCGAGCGCGATTTGGATTTGGCGCTCCATTGTCAGTCCGCCTTCGGCGCCTGTTACTTCGCGCTTGTCACTCAAGGGACGATGCTCGCTTTCCTGAAAATTCTGAGAATTGTTAGAGCCGCCGCCGAGGTTGTGCGCTGCGACCTCGAGGGGCGAACCCTCTCATGCGCTCGCGGTGCTGTCAAGGGGTTTGCTCCGCGGTTGATAGGCCATAGATCCGCCCGGCTCCCACGCTATACTCGTCCTCACCCCGTCTTTGGCCACAAATACACGAGCCCAAGCGGATCAAGGCGAAACGCACGAACTTCGTAGGCGCGTTCGATACGTTGAGGCTCGGTGGTGATTTCCGTGTCAATAGACCGCAAACGTTTTTCCCAGAATGCGCGCTCCATCGCCGCTTGGCGCCGCGTAGCCGCATCGCCAAGGTCCAATTCTTGTTGCGGATTGTCTTGGTGTTTGCGAATGCGAGCTTTTTGCGATTCGAGCACTTTCACGATATCGCCCGCTTCTTTCGCCGCACGTTTACCAAGGTCTTCTTCGGCGCGTTTTCGAGCGGATTCACTACGTTGGAGCAACAATGGGAGAAGTTCGTTCATGTCGGCTTCAGCGGAATTGGCCAAGTCTTCACGAAGTCGGGTGTGCGGTAATTCGGCGGTCGCCAATCCCGCGTCGAGTTGCGCCAATATCTTTTCTTCATGATCACGCCCGAATGCACGCATTTTCGTTTTACGCACGAGCGGCGCGACCCAAGGCGCAGCAACCAGAATGACTTCTTCGTGCAATCGCGAGGCATGATCGCCATAAAGACCCAAACGTCCAAGCAAAAGCACTTTGGGTTCGGCGTCTTCGACAATGACCGCCGTGGCGCGCGTGAGGTCATGGTGAAGGAAACCTTGCGCGCGAAAACGTCCGAGAAGACGCTGCACAATGCGATGTTCGAGGTGCAAATGGACGACTTCGGCATCAAGTTGTCCGGTATCGGCAAAAACGATGGGGCGAAGCTGGGATTGACGACGCCAAGTGCGAATGTCGAGGTCGCGAGGTTTGTCGGGCGTGCGGAGGGCATCGAGCAATTCGGCCCAGCCGGGATCGGCGCTTGCTAAACGATCGAGGGGTGGAAACGCGTAGGCACCGATAGGAACGGGTTTGCCCGAGGGGAGTTTGTCATGCGCAGGATCGAGCTTGCGTAATGGATCGGCGCCAATCAAACGCAACGATTCGGACAAGGCGCGTTCCAGATCGCCATGTTGCAAACCAAGATGTTCTTTGGAATCGTTGAGTAATGAACGCAGGGTGGCGAGTTGGTTCTCGAGTTTTTCTTTTCGTTCGCGGGACTGTTCGAGTTCGTCTGGACCGGGTTTGCCTTTGATGGCGTTGATGGATCCACACAAGGCAGCGGCTTGGGGCAGGGGAATGCCATTGTGGAGCAGCCGGATCAATTCGCTTTCGACGACGGCGCCCAAGCTGCCCAATTCTTTTTGAATGGTTCTCGTTTTTTCGACGAGGACTTCCAGGACGCGATCTTCTGCGCGTTGGGCGAAAAGAAAGTAGTGGCAATTGACGACTTCTTCGCGTTGCAGTTTGCGATCGATACGCCCGTTTCGTTGCTCCATACGGGATGGATTCCACGGGACGTCGAAATGAAACAGATCGGCGCAATGGCTTTGCAGGTTGACACCTTCGCGAGCGGCGTCGGTGGCAATGAGAATACGCACGGGGTGTTCAGCGGGATCGCCATTAAATGCTTTTTTGATGGCTTCGCGTTTCGTGTCGTCGGTGATCCCGCCGTGGAACACTTCGATACGTTCGCCCGCGCGATCGGTGAAAGCAATGGCGGATTGGAGTTGTTCTTCGATGTAGCGTTTTGTGTCGGTGTATTCGGTGAAAATGAGGATACGCGCTGCGTGTTCGCGCCCTTTGCAGCGGTCGAGCCATCGAGGGGGTTTGGCAAGTTGAACCCCGCGGGCAGGAAGATTCGGGCATAGGTTGTCGCGAATCCAGGCGATGAGCTTTTCAATGCGAGCATCGGGCGCGCCAGCATGGGTTTCGGCGACGTCGATCACTTTATCGAGAAGCGCGAGTTCTTCGGCTTCAGCGTCGGCGCTGGAGGCATACGTGGCGGCTTCGACTTGTGCGGATTCTTCGCGACGCAATTCGTCTTCGCTTACATAGGCGCGTTCGTCATCAGCACCTGGCGCTTCGCGCAGTAAGCTGAGTTGTTCTTCGGTAATGGCAACGGCCGCGAGTTTGTCCTTCTCTTTTTGTTTTTTTTCGCGGGCTTTGCGTAATGTATCGCGATGGGTGAGCAGCGTGCAACGTAAAGCTTCGATGGACGAGAGTAGGCGTTTTTGCAGGGCGATATCGAGCAGTCCGGCGGCGGTTTGTGCGGTACGCGTGGCGCGTTGAAGTCGTTGTGCGCGTTTGTCGCGGTATTGTTCGAGCAAACGAGAGAGCACGAGTTCCGGGGCTTCTTCGGGCAAACCTTGAATGGTGAGTTGCTGGACATTACGTCGCGGAAAAGCGACATTGACTTCGCGCAGGTCGGATTTGAGCCGGCGCACCATGACGGGTTCGAGTTGTCGTTGGGGATCGTCGAGGGGAATGCCGCGGGTAAAACGTTGCGGATCGAGCACTTCGAGGAGCGCGGTAAAACTGTTCGAGTGGCCATTGTGTGGAGTGGCGGAAAGGAAAAGACGATGCTCGAAGAGTTCGGCGATTTCGCGAATGGCACTGGTGAGTTTCGAGTCGACGGCGTATTTGGTGGCGCTTGCGGGAGCTGCGTTGTGGGCTTCGTCGAGGATCATCATGGACGCGGCGCCATCTTTTTCGAGGCACGCGCGCAGGGGTGCAACGTAGGCTTCGTCGCGGACGAGGGCGTGGGAGATGATAAAAAGGTTATGCGTGAGCCAAGGATTGACAGAATAACCGCGTTCGCGTCGTTTGGTGAGGACAAACTCGCGATCGTAGATGACGAAGGAGAGACCGAAGCGGGTTTCGAGTTCTTCGCGCCATTGAACGACGACGGAGGGGGGCGCGACGACGACGACGCGGCGGACGCGTTGGCGCATGAGCAATTCGCGGAGAATGAGGCCGGCTTCGATGGTTTTACCGAGACCGACGTCATCGGCGATAAAGAGGTTGACGCGCGGTAGAAGCAGGGCTTTGCGGAGTGGTTCGAGCTGATAGGCGTGAAGTTCGATGCCGGCGCGATGGGGTGATTGAAACAAGCGCGGGCGTGTGGATGTGACGCAATTCCATCGTTGTGCGTGCAGATATGCGGCGAATGTGCGCGGGTTATCGAGTCCGCGTGCGGCGACGTCGTGCCAGTTTGCGGCATCGACGATGTGGGCATCGATTTCGCTTTGCCACAGGACGGACAGGCGTGAGCCTTGGGCGTCTTCATCGAGGCAGGAGAGGTGAGTGACGGTGATTTCTGGGGCTTCTTCGAGGACGTCATCGACGAGGTAGAGACGTGATCGGACGCGAACGAAGTTGCCTTGTTGGGGAGTAGCGGACACGGTGCGCATCTTACATGAATGGAGGCGAATGGGAAGGAAAGTGTTGCGGAAAAGTGCAGAAAAAAAGTGCCTGCCTGTTGCTAAAAAGTGCCTAGCACCTTTGCCCTGCACCTTTGCCCTCAGCACTTTTGCCCCCATCGTCAACCTGGCCATTCGTCACATCTTTTTCTTGAAAACCGCGGTCTTTTGCGTGGGCCGCCCGGGAGCGAGCCATTTCGCGGCGCCCGCGGGACCCCGAACTCGCCCGCCCAAGCTCGGGCTCAG
>JANORL010001189.1:0-23925 GCA_031415295.1 Polyangiaceae bacterium
TCGATGATGAGTTGCGCTTCCTTTTTTCTGGCCATTGGATGTGGCAGCGACAATGAGATCAGCCTAGGGGCCGGTGGTTCGACTTCATCGAGCGGAAGCAATGGCAGCTCCAGCGGTGGCGAGACGAGCAGCAGTTCGACTTCGAGCAGTTCGGGCGCTCCGTTGGCGAATTTCAGCTTTTTTGTAACGAGCCTCAAGGCGTTGCAGGATTTGTCGGGCAATGCCGAAGGGTTTGGCGGTGATTTACGTTATGGTGAAACGGGGCCCGGAGCTGGGCTTCGCGGAGCCGACAAGCTGTGTGCGACCATTGCCGAAAGAAGCATGCCTGGTGCGAGCCAAAAGCCGTGGCGCGCATTTCTTAGCGCAGTGACCGACGAGAATGGTCAACAAGTAAATGCGAAAGATCGTATTGGCGAAGGACCTTGGTACGATCGAGCGGGTCGATTGGTTTCCGACACCAAAGCCAACTTACTCAATCCCCGCCCCAAGGGTGGTGACGCGACCATTGCGAACGATCTTCCCAACGAAGACGGCATTCCGAACCATCAACCCGATCCGAACCAGCCGGCGCTTGATAACCACGACACGTTGACGGGATCCAACGGACAAGGAATGCTCTTCAACACCACTTCGACCTGTCTCGATTGGACGAGCGCTGCTGGCATCCTCGCAACCGAAGGCAAGCCGACGATCGGACATACATGGCCGCGCATGAATGGCACAGGCGTCAATTGGATGATGGATCATCCAGCAGGAGGTTGTGCCGCTGGGATCAATATCATGAGCATGGGCGGACCGCCTCCTGGAGACTATTCGGTTGGTGCTGGTGGTGGTTATGGTGGATTCTACTGCTTCTCGCTGGATCCTTGATGATAACGTCGTAACGTAGATCTTTCTTCGGAGGAAATCATGGCTTTGAACAAGCGCGCCCTTACCGCATTGAGTTTCATTCTCTTCGGGACAACGATCCCCGCAGCGTGCAGCGATACCGCGGCCCCCACCGAGCCCGTTTTCGAATGTCAACTGCAAAGCGGGAGCGAATCACCGGAATTTTTGAAGGTGGTGGGATGCGATGGCGACTTCCAGGCACTAGCTTCGGAACCCGTCACCATTGATCTTCCCGGGGCGCGCTCGGTCAAAGTTTTGCTGGATCAAGCTGATAGCAATGCGCTGTATTTCCAAAACAGCGTCACCTACAAGATCCATTACGAGTTTGTTTCGACGCACCTTTCGGGCGGCGAATTGCCGCTGGTCCCGGACCTCGCCACGTTTAATACGACGGAATACTACACGCCCGATCGTCGCTTCATTCTCGGCGCGGCGACGTATTACGAAGGACCGAAGGTGTGGGCGCTCGAAATCTCGCCGTACGATACGGCTTCGGCGGCCATGATTACGCTGCTGTATCAAACGGTCGCGAAAAACGCTTTCTTTGGTAAAAAGCTCTACTTCCATCCCACGTCGGATGCCGTTGCCGCGGAAGCCGCAAAACTCGGCAAGAGCGTTCCAGTTGTCACGACGGACCAGCTGTATGCGGCCATCGATTATCAACCGCTTTCACTGGCCACGGCCATTGGGCGCGTTCGTTTTGAAAATGCAGCCAACCTTGATATGACGTACCTGACCCACGAAGATATTGTGGTCCTCGACGAAGCGCCGAACGACATTTCCGTCGTGCAAGGCCTGATTACGCAGGAATTCCAAACTCCGCTTTCGCACGTCAACGTGCTTTCCCAAAACAGGCACACGCCGAATATGGGTCTGCGTAATGCCATGACGAACCCAACCCTACGAGCGCTCGAGGGAAAACTCGTCGAACTTACGGTGGGCGCTTCGACCTGGGCTGTTCGGGAAGTGACTCTCGCGGAAGCCGAAGCGTATTGGGATGCGCATAAGCCCACGCCCGTCGTGCTCCCCGCGCTTGATTTATCGGTGACGGGCTTGTGGAATATCGAGGATGTAACACCGGAACCAGCGAGCGGCACTTCCTTGCGGGATGCGATTAAAAAAGCGGTGCTGGCGTTCGGAGGCAAAGCTGCACATTACTCGATTCTGGCGCGAACCCAAGGCGTGCCGATACAAAAGGCGTTCGCGGTTCCGGTATATTATTACGACCAATTCATGAAGCAAAACGGGTTCTACGACATGGTCAATACCATGATCGCAGATCCTACGTTCAAGGCCGATGCAGCGGTTCGTGATCAAAAGCTCGCCGAGTTACGCGCAGCAATGGCCATTGCGCCGCTCGACATGGGACTTCAAACGCTTCTCAAGGACAAAATCGCCGCAGATTATGGAACGCACAAGATGCGATTCCGGACGAGCACCAACAGTGAAGATCTCGACGGTTTTCCTTGCGCGGGATGTTACGAATCACATACGGGAGATCCGACCAATTGGACCGACGTACTCGACGCCATTCGTGAAACGTACATGAGCACTTGGCTGTTCCGAACGTTCGAAGAGCGCACTTATTACAATATCGCGCACGATTCAGTGGGCATGGCGCTGCTCGTTCATTGGAACTTCCCCAATGAAGAAGCGAATGGCGTAGCAATAACCGCGAATCCATTCGATGCTTCGGGCGTTGATCCCGCGTTTTACATCAACGTCCAAAACGGCGGCGACATTGAAGTGGTGGCGCCCCCTCCGGGCGTAACGAGCGACCAATTTCTATATTACTTCAGCCAGCCGAACCAACCGACGACGTACTTGACACATTCGAGCATCATTCCAGCGGGCGCGAATGTGCTGACAAAGGTGCAGGTGCATTCTCTCGGCGTCGCGCTTGATGCCATTCACACTCGATTTTCGCCAGCGTATGGTCCCGCCGCGGGAAATACTGGCTGGTACGCAATGGACATCGAATTCAAGTTCGACGACGAAGCCGCTCCCGGACAAGCTCCGACTTTGTACATCAAGCAAGCAAGACCATATCCTGGACGCGGTGGTCAATAAGCGTCGGTGAGCATTCGTTTGCAGAGGGTGGTTTGTGGGCTTCGTGAATCTTCCAAAACATCACGCGAGACACTCTCTCTACGGCTTGACAATCGTACACGATCCCGTAACATTGCCGTCGCTGCGGCGACACAAGTATGAGCTGCCGACGTGACGTTTGGGCTCATGAGCTTACGAGGAATCGAAGTCGGGGTGCAATCGTGCCCCGAACCGGGAACGTGATGACGAAGGACGTAATCATAGGTACGAATCGCGCCATGGGGCGAATGGCGGGCGTAGTCACGCATTGCGGATTGTGTAGCAGAGGGTAGACGATGGAATGGCTCGAGCCGTTGACGCAAACTGACCCATTCGAATGGCGCAAGGCGCTTATTTCGCTTTTACTGGCCTTCGGATTGGGACAAGCCATTGCAGTCGTGTACATGACGACGTTCCGCGGGCTATCGTATTCGCGCTCCACGGTGCACGGAATGGCCATGGGCAGCGTCATTGCTTGCATGTTGATGCTCGCCGTCGGATCGAGCATTGCCGCAGGAATTGGGATGGCTGGTGGCCTTTCAGCCGTCCGATTTCGCACGTCATTACGTGATCCACGTGATGTGATTTTCATTTTCGCAGCCCTGAGCGTTGGAATGGCTACGGGTGTCCAAGCGCACGGAGCGGCCATTTTGGGAACGCTCATTTTTGCACTAGGATTTGTGATTCTTCATTTCACCGGATACGGGGCCCGTCAACAACCAGATGGGCTCTTGCGTTTTTCAGTCCCTGCGGGGCCCGATGCGGAAGAAGCTATAGCCAAGATCCTGCGCGCTCACTGCCGCACTTTTGCACTCGTCACACTACGCGAAGCTGCGCAAGGCACGATGATGGAGCATGCGTATCAAATTAGCGTGCGGTCGCCCGATCTTCGTTCCGTGCTGGTCTCGAATCTACAAGCCATTCATGGAGTGCAAGACGTCGCCTTGTTGCTCCAAGAACCGACGTTGGATCTGTAGCCATGAAATCGAAAACGTTGCTCTACGCAATGCAAGCAGGTCTGCAACGATTCGCTCCCGTTATATGCCTGACGGGCACGCTCGGAACAGCAGCCTGGCTGCATTTCGGCACGGAATCACGTGGGCACGTCGTCGCATTCGCGCAAGCAACGCCAGAAGCGATTGCGCCGACGGAAATGGCCAAAGTACTGCGGCTCGACGTGCATGTGGGAGACAGCGTCGAACCAGGACAAATCGTGGCCACGTTGGATGCGACGATGGTCGACGCCGAAATTGCGCTTGCCGAGGCGGAACGAGTGCGCCTCGAAGCTGCTATGCGTGCCGAGCAATCGCTTTGGACACGACGTCTCGACGTGGATCTCGAAGCACTCGAACGCGAAGCTGCACTGCAACGCGAAGACCAGTTGCGCACCGCGGCCCAAGCGAAGGCGCTCGAAGGTGAGGTTTTGCGCGTAAAACACCTCGTGGATGATCATCAGGCCGTTTACGACGAATTTGCACGACTCGATCTGCAACGGGCTTCGGTCTCCGCTGTCGTCGCGGAAAAACCAAAAACGTTGCAACTGCTGGCCAAACAAATCAAATCCGCTAAGGAACGCAGAAAACAAGCCAATGGGAACGACGCCGAACTCGCCGAAAAGTTCGCCGCCGACTTGCAGGTGGCCGAACGCAGCGTCGAACGATTAAGACAACGCCGCTCGAACTACGTCCTACGGGCTACGCAACGTGGTCGTGTCGCGGCAATCGATAAGCAACCGGGAGAAATTGCCGCAGCGGGCGAAGCTGTCGTGCGGCTCGTGAGCACGGGCGGCCGCGCCATTGCGTGCGTACCGGAACGTACGGCGTTGGGTATTCGTGAGGGTGACCCGGCCAAACTTTGGATTCGCGGGCAGCAAAGTGCCACATTACGAGGTAAAACCGTGATCCTCGGACCCCTCGTCACGGAATTGCCCGCACGTTGCTGGGCTTCACCGAAAGTGCCAATGTGGGGGCGCGAAGTGACCGTCGAACTCGAAGGTCCCATTGATGTCCTCGCCGGCCAGGCATTCGATGTCGTCTTCGAGCCGTCGAAGGTACCTCCACCCGCACCGGTAAAAACGCCACCCGTTACCAATCTCGCCGCTAGCCCATTGCCGATGAAAATGTCTCCATCACTTGCGAGTCGTACTCGATTCGAACCGTCGGGAATTCTCGCGCAAAAGAATGACGGACGGTATCTCATCGTGAGTGACGATACGGGCCGAGATGGGGACGAAGGCATTCCGTGGATCTTCGCGATGTCCAAAGACGGCGAAATTCAATCGGAACCGGTTTCCGTGCAGGGAGTCGAAGAAATATCCGACGTCGAATCCATTGCCGCAGGAGATGCCGGCGAAGTATATCTATTGTCTTCCCAAAGCTTCAGCAAAAAGGGGAAACGAAAACCGGCTCGCACCGCGCTTTTGCGCCTCCGAAAACAAGGCTCCGGTTTCCGCGTCGATGGCCAAGTGCATTTGGCGGAATTGCTCGATGCAGATGCAGTACAAGCCACCGCCCTCGGTTTAGCCGAAGGAACACGAAACCTCGATATCGAAGGGATGGCTGCTCGTGGGGGCTCGTTGTATTTCGGCCTCAAGGCTCCATTGGACGCGCAAGGAAATGCCATGATATGGCGAATTGCATCGCCCGCCGCGCTTTTTGAGGGAAAATCGCTGGCCAATGCCGGCGCGTCTTCGTGGGCGCGCGTCCGAGTGGACGTTGAAGTCGATGGGAAAACGACACCCGGGGGAATTTCGGATTTGCTGTTCTTGCCCAATGGGAAACTCGCGGTCACGTCCACGCCTTCCACCGCAGATGGTGACGCGGGTGCACTCTGGCGAATCGATACCCCCGAGTCGGGTGCGCTCACGCCCATTCTCGTGAAGAGATTCCCCGGACTCAAGCCCGAAGGCATAACGCCGTCGTTTTCCCAAGACAAGATCATGGTCGTCTTCGATACCGGTGGTGGTGCCCCGTTGTTCGAGGAAATTCCGTGGACGCATTAAAACGTGGTTCCGTCGTCTTTGCCCTGACGCTCTTCCCTGCCCTCACTGGGTGCTCCGCTCCACTGCAATCGACCGGTTCTGACCGCGCCATTGCGATTTATCGCGAGAGCCTTGGACCTCGAGGGGCAATGTCGTTTCGGCATGACGATGTCGAGCCTCGCGGCAACGTTCGCGGCACAAGCGATACCAATTCGGTTCCCGCCACGCTCACGGCTGAATCAGCCGTCGTAATGGCCAAGAAAAACAGTGCTCGCCTCATCGCATTACAAGCAAGTGCCGCCGCGGCTGAAGCAATCGTTGCTGCAGCGGATCGGCGCAAAAATCCGGAATTGCGCGTTTCACAACTGAGTCTCGACCAGCTCGTCGACGGTCGCCCCCAAGTCCGCACCGCGTTGCGGTTTTTCCCGGACAGGCCGGGTGCTGTGGCGGCGGATATTGCTGAAGCTCGTGCAAAGCAGGCGCAAGCGCTCGCCAATTTGCACGCGACAGAATCGACAATCGAGGCCGATGTACGGTGGTCTTTCGACGACGTGTTGCTACTCGACGCGGAAATCACGGCCGCACGCTCGGTCGCGCAAAATCGGCAATCGCTGGCAACGCAAATGCAAGCCCGGCTGGCGGCTTCGGAAGCCACGTCGTTGGACGAAGCGCTCGCAGAATTGTCCGCACTCGAAGCCGATGCGGATTTGGCTTCGCAAGAAGTACGACGCCGCGAAGCGCTCGGTTCATTATTCGATTGCATTGGAATTCCATCCGACGCTTCCGTAGAAATCATTGGGGATCCACCACTTGCATGGCCGCCTGCGGAATTACTTTCGGAACAAACACTCGTCGAGCAGGCATTGCGACAAAGTCCCAACGTTGCCGTTGCCGCCGCGCGTATCGATGCCGCGGATGCGCATTTTTTTGCCGAACGCGCCAAACGATTTCCGTGGTTTTCGTTTCTCGAACTGGGTTACGACTTCGCTCCGAATACGCCAAGGGGATTCGGGTGGACCTTTCAAGGCGGTGTGGACGTGCCCATATTCGATACGAATCGTAATGGCATTGCGGCGTCGAATGCGACAAAAACCGCCGTACAGCGCGCATTCGATGCCGAGGTGGAAAAGGTGGCGCGCGACGTGCGCGCTCGATTGCGCGAAGCCCAGCTTGCCGCAATGCTCGTGACGGAATACCGTGCGCGGGCCTTGCCGAGCGCCGAGAAGGCTGCAAAGGAGGCACAAAAGGCACTCGAGAGCCGGCACATCGACACGATTCGTGCGCTTTCCGTGGACGAACGGCGCGCTGTCGTGCAACTCCGCCTGATACGCCTCATTCGTCGTTATCGCACGGCAATCTCGGAACTAAGACGCATATCCGGCAGCGTCAATTCAGCAGTCACGCCATAACAATATTTCGAGAACGAATACCTCATCAAATCGAGCCGTTTCACAAGATCCACCATCCATCGGGGCGGCCGCCGCTCAAATTTCAACTCGAGCACGCAAACGGGTTCCTCCGTTAGAGTTTGGGCTCGGTGATCGATGCTGCGCCACCTCGTCGGCATAGCTTCGAAGTCGAGCTTATCCTGCCCTTGTACAGCAATCTTACGGTCGAACGTCAATCGAGCATAAGAATCGATTTCGCTAATGTACGCTTCGCGTTCGTATTCGACGAGCAATACGGGGCGCATGTGGTGGCGGTGGTACGGGGCGAGAAACTTGAAAGCACTTGCGCGGACATTCGGGGCCAATGACGCGAGTGCCGCGTCATTTCCGGCCAGCACCTCACGCCACATATTCGCTGGCACCGGGGCACGGGATTTGACGATAACGTCCAATATGCGTCGTTTGACTTCCAGAAAAACTGGGCTCTGCTTGCCGGGATACGTGCGCGCACGTAATTTGAAACGATCTGGCTGTTCGCGATCATTGGCCCAATAGAGATCGTAATGGTCGGTATCAAAATAGAGCGATCGAATTCGATACGTGCCATCCGGCTCTGAATATCGATCGATTTTCGATGTCGTGCGTACCGCCGCTCGAATGGCAGAAATAGCTGAGTCCGGGATCAAGTATTTATATTCGTAGCGCTCGATGATGTCGTTCATCGTCGTTCCACCATCAAGGATTGATCGCGGCATTACGAATGGTCACGATGTTTCGTAGCGCGGTCACAACCGCATTCATATCGGCGATATCTTTGGTCGTCTGCGCGCCCGATCCTGCGGTGCGCAAAAGCGCAACGGTTTCATCAATGCTCGTCTGTATCCTCGCTTCATTCCACACGGACGTTCCGAACTGTACGAGTTGGTCCTGGAATTGTTTATCGAGCGCGGGGATAGCGCGAATGCGCAAGGGTAATTTCATTAACGGCACTTGCAGACCATCAAAATTTGGATTCTCGAGAATTCGATCCATTCCGTGCGGCAGGAAAACAAAACGCGAATCTGCCGGATTGTCATAGATGTAATGGTTGTTGCCGCGAAATGCAAAGCCGTCCCAGTGCCCCAGCAATGCTTCGATTGCATAAATTTTCACAAATTCATCGAGATCTAGGTTTTTTGCAACATCGCTGATGAATGTGGCATCCGGTGCATCGCGAATGATCTGCGCGAGCGCGGTCAAATCATCGCGAGTGCGCCCGTCCTTGTTTTCGTCTTCGAGGTTCATGTGGGCAATGTCGTCGACGAAATCGCCACAACACGGCCCTTCGTATAGATTCCCGTCATCATTGCCTTCTCCGAAGTGGTCCTGCAAAAAATCCTTGTCGATCGCTTCGACCACAACGTAAATCCCATTATCTGCGCCATTAAAAATCATTTGCGCGTGGACGACACGAGCAGCGGCCAAGCCCGCGCCGGCATGAATTTCAGCGGCTAACTTTTCTCGTAGAAACGTTGGATCTTGCGCCGAATTGTTAAGCAAAAGCTTATTCAAGCCGTGCAGATCTGCCTTGCCGCGAAACTCGTCGAACCTTACGCTGAAACCTGGCTTTTGGTCAAGTGCCACCGCGGTATTGCCTTTTTGGCGAATGCCCGCCTCGACGACTTCTTCACCATCGTACACGATTGTACAGGGAACTCGATTATCGAGATCTGTCGCAAGTCGCCCGAGATACGTGGTATCAACGGTAATTTCGACCCGATGGAGCACCGTAGAATCGAAAACGTCCGGAGGAATCAATTCTGCCGAAGTGGTGCAACCCGCAAGCGACGAAACCATGAGGAGCAGCGACGAAAGGCCGAGGAACATGTCGACCGTTCGATAATCAATCGACAGCAAGCTTTTCTTCATCGTCAGCATCGGCAACATCCTCGCATGCGGCAACCGATCAACGGCAGCGCCAACGATTACGTAACATGCGAGAGCGCCGTTGGCTAGAAGATCAAGCCCGCTCGAACTCGTCTACTCGATTCAATGGAACATCATCAACGTACCGTGCGCGATACACAACTTTGCCGCTTCGTAAAGTGAGAACCAAACGATCTTCTCGCGATAAAGAGGGTCGCTTTCTTCATCATCGATACGCACCAATTTTTCTTCCTCGGCCGGCGACAGTATCCCGTCTTTCAGTGTGATGCCAATCGCCGGCGCCACGCGTTCGAGTTCTTTCAACAATTGGGTCAGGGAGCCGGCGAATCCGCCCGGCAGTCGATCATCGCACAAAGGATCGTGAAATGATTGCGGAAGATAGAACCCTTCGGCGTCCGAATGGCTGAGCAGGTGAGAATCCATCAAGTCGAGCGTCACTTCTTGTACGAAATTCATGTCGGCATCGGTCATGTCGCCCTTGCGTACGCGTTTGCCTCGCACGACACACGCAAAGGATCGCCGCAAATAATGCAAAAAACTGTAAGGATAACTCGTAACGGATCGCCTCTTCATCGCCGGCAGTTTTTCAGGTTCGTGGTGCTCTGACAAACCTTGGGCAACGAGCACTTCGTTCAAGGCGGCAATACTCTTGCGGGTCCATTCGGCGCCTTCTTCGTCGTGTATGATGAGATCCGCCAACGTGCCGATTCCAATCGCCAAGCCCATGTGTCCTCCTCGACGAGCGTGCATTCACTCGCCACCAATTTGCGCGTCGCGACTGTTTTTCGCAAGAAATTTTTCGGCTGTCAATCGTGGCGACGGACTGCCATCATCCGCTGTCCGTGCGGCTATCTGCAACCCGTACGTTTTTGATTGATAGCCGCGTGTTTCTCGTGTTATCGCAGGGCCGTGTCGTCCACCTGGAAGCACATCTCTTTCTTCATCACGTCGTTTGTCATGGCACAGGCGTGCACGCCACACCGGTCCGCGCCGAACACACGAACGTATGCCGTTTCTGCGCCCCGTGGTTCGGCCACCATGTCGCCCAAGCCAGCGGCTTCATCGATTGTCAAGACAATCTCGCCTGTGGCTTCCACCGCTACACCAAAACCGCCACCGACTCCGCGTACGCTGGAGCAACGCCTGGACGAACGCTCAGTTACGGACGAACGTTACGCACGACGTGAACTGTATTCTTGGACTACGCCCGATCAGATATCTCAATTGCGACAAACTCGCACGTTGCTCGTTGCCACGGGAAAAACGCACGGCGCGCCGTCACCTTATAGTAGCCTCCTATCGCGCCTTGCGAATGGGACGCGCACCGGTCGCGAGATTGCCAAGCTGTTATCGGAGCATCCAGGCTTGACGAAACGTCGATATGCGTGGCCGAGCCCGTTTGCCACGGCAATACCTCTTGGCGAACGAAGTTACGGACATGTTTTGGTGTATATCGCATTAAAAGAAGGATCAGTCCTAGCCAAACTAGATCCATTGGAAAATAATCCGTTTTCTTTTGTGGATTTGGATGACAAATCGCTTGCAGTCGATGACGTGTTGCAACATCCGGAACGAATCGCAGCGGTTTTTCATGTACGTCGTAAACCTAAGGGCGGGCCGCCTTTTCGTGAATACATCGTTTGCAATGAATCAATGATTGCGCGGTGGTCGGTTGGAACACCACACGAACAAGCCATCGTAGCGGAAGAATTCGAGCTCATAAACGAGCTTCTGCAAAGTTCGCTTATTTCTTCGCTGGGAAAAGACGACATACTTGACGCGAATTCCGCCTGGCTGCGGAGCTTAAACAAACCGACGCTGCTGGACAGGTGGCGCGCAGCACTCGCTTTCGACTCGCCCAAGTACAAACCGAGCACCACCACTTTTTTGGCAATTTCAGCGTCGTTGGCCGCTTATAAAGCTGCTGGAGACCCTTTGGATCACGTACCTTCGATCACCTTTCCAGACGAACCTTGAAGCGAAGACATTTCCAAGACAAACGCTTCGGCGAATAAAGTTCGTAACGCCTCCCACTCGTCACGTTCCGCGACGTACACGCCGTCGGACCAACTAAAAATCGACGAGGGTTTGTCGTCGATTTCATAAAGCGGGATGACATGCACATGCAGATGCTCGGACGATTGCGTGATTTCGCCGGCGCTGCTGCCGGTCGAGGCGACATAGACGCGTCTTGGTTTTTGCACGCGTTCGACCATACGCGAGCATTGCAACGACAGAACGCTCATGCGCAAAAACAAATCCGGCTCGATCGCCGTAAAAGAAGTCACGTGTCGTTTGGGCATGATCATGACGTGCCCCCAACGCCGCACATATCTAGGAAGCATGACGAGTATTTCGTCATCTTCGTGCACGACGTGGGTATCACCGACTTTTCGATCGCGAATGGCGCACATGAGACAAACAGGGGCACCACCTTCGGCAATGATGCGCCGAAGCGCTTCGTGACGGGGAATGAGCTCGGGCATGTTGAGTGGATGATACTGGTTCGACGGCCGTCTGCGTACGACTTTTTACGTGTTCATCGCGGTAGGCCACGTGCGTCAATCGACGCGGGCGAAGTGCCCATCGCTTCGATTTTGACGATCTTTTCTTCGGTTTGCGCGGCACCTGAAAACACGCGTACACGACGCTCGGCTCCTACTTTGCCGATGATTTCGACGGTACCATTACGACGACGCGCGACGACGCCGTCTACTTCCACCAAGGCATCGACGGGCAAAACGAACAGCGGTACACGCACTTCATCTTCGGCGAGTGCTGGTTGCTCTTTTCGTGTCGATTCATTGGATGTCGAACGAATTCGCGCAGGCGTCGCGGACATCGCCAGCGCTGCGGAGTCGCCTTGGGTTTTGGTTTCACCGGCCGAACCACAACCGACACATATCAAGCAAAACAGGGCTATGGGGGAGTATTTCATGTCATCGTCCCTCCGTGACCACGAGCCACTTTTTCGCCAAACGTTCGCACGCTTCATGCAACGTTGCGGCCGTCTCCAGCGTTTCGCCAAGGTACGTAACGCGCTCTTGCGGCAGCAAGCAATCGCGATTTGCACCTTCGAGGCGATCCTTGAGCGTATCGATATCGATAATGAACGTGCGGATGGTGCCGTCCTCGGAAATCGTCATGATGCGGTGGCCATTGTCGATGAACATCATCGCCAGAACCGGTGATTCGAGCGGCAATTCGAGGGGCTCTTCCGTGCCATCGGCTTTCCACACGCGCAAGCCGTGCTGCACCGACGAAGTCAGCAGGCGTTTTTCGTTGGGACTCCAGGCGACGCCGAGCACCGGACCGTCATGTTCGAGGGACGAAAGCAATTGCCCCGTTGCGGCATTCCAAACGCCCGCAGTGTGGTCTTCCGATGCGGTGACGATACGTCCCGAATCACTGGTCCACGCCGCACCGACGATTCCTCCCAAATGACCCTTTAAAATAACGGCTTGCCGAGATCCATCGGCGCGCCAGACTCGCGCCGTGCGATCCATCGACGTCGTCAACACGAACACGCCATCAGGACTCCACGCAACGCTCGTGATGATATCGGTGTGTCCGGACAATTCACGCTCGATAACTCCGGTATCCGTTTTCCAAATGCGGACGATCTTGTCATCGGCACCGGTCACGACACGATTACGATCAGGACTAAACGCTCCGGCCCGTACAGCGGTCTCGGCATTGCGAAGAATCACCGGCTCGCCCTTGCCGTTTGCGTTCCAAATACGCGCAGTTTTGTCGAATGAAGTGGTCAATATCGACGAACCGTCGGCACTCACAAACGCACCGGAAAGCCACCCTTCGTGCCCAGTAAAATGAATTCGTTCGCCTTCGCCATCGAGCCGGAACAGCATTGCTGTGTGATCGTCGAACGCCGCAACCGCGTGTTGGCCGTCGGCCAAAATCGATGCGGAATGAAAAGATGGTTTTCTGAGCCGTGGCAATGCCTCGAGCGCTTCCAAGCGCCAAACCTTGACAGTGGCATCTCGTGCGTTGCCCACCGGTAATGAACTCGCCGCAGAGAACGCTCTTTTACCGTCGGGGCTCCACGCGGCTGTGCCAACGGGTCCTTCGTGAGCGTTGATTCGAAGTGGCCCGCCTCCCGAAGCTGGCCATACCGCAATCGTGCGCTCGAACGATCGCGTGAGTATGTATCGGCCGTCCTTGCGGAAAGATGCCGAAGCCATGGTCAATCCGTCGTCGGAAAAAACAATGCAGGGGGTTTTGCCATCCGCCGCCCAATTGCGCGCCGTTTTGTCGAGCGATGTCGTAACGATACGCGTGCGATCGGAACTCCAGGCAGCATGAATCACCGCATCGCCATGGCCTTCCAAAACCACCGGTGCACCAATACCCGATGCAGCAAACACGCGCGCTGTCTTGTCATCGGATGTGGTCACGACAAACGCACCGTCGGCGCTTGCGGCGGCATGGCGAACAACAGCCTGATGACCGCGTAAAACCACTATTTTACCCGACGCGTCGACAGCGGAGATCCGTGCCGTTTTGTCCGCGGACGTCGTCAGCAGCGATTGGCTATCGGGCATGAAGGAGACGCTCGTCAATTCACCAATATGCCCTCGGATCTCGAATGGTACCCGGCCATTGACGGTCCACACACGAGCGATGGGATCTGAAGCGATCACGGCAATGCGCAAGCCATCGGGACTAAAAACCGCCTGCCGCAACGGGCCCACTTGGGGGTCGAAAACAATGGGTTTGTCACTACCATCGACACGCGACAGACGCGCCGTTCCATCGTCGGACGCGGTCAGTAGATGATTGCCATCCGGACTCCACGCAATTGAAACGACGCGTTTTTCATGCGCTGCCATGCGCATCGGAGCGCCTTCGGTCGTCGCGGTCCATATCCACACATTACCATCGACAGCCCCCGCGGCGATCCGTTTTCCATCGGGACTCCATGTGGCCATGGAAAAAGGCTCGCGCTCTCCGCGGAGCGTCACTTCGAGGACACTCGTGCGCAACGCATCATTGGCGAGTGCAATCCATTCGTGAGCACTTTCCGGCTTCTCTACGTCGTGCAATAGTTTTAATCCAGCCGAGACATGACCACGATTACGCAATTCTCGAAAACCCACCATGAGACGCGCATCAGACGCCTCGACAGCTTTCGCTTGCGCTTCAGCTTCCGCCAGTTTTGCCGCATTTTCAGCGGATTTTGCAACTTCGGTCGCTGCTTCGGCCAATTTTTGCTGCTTACGTGCCCATAACCCGACTACCGTCGTTCCGGTGACAATCACAATCGATACTGCCACCAACGTCCCCAAACGTCGCCGTTGTCGGCGTTCCTTCGCCAATCGCTCGTTTACATCGGTACGTTCGCGCGCGAGTTTATCGGATCGCTCCCTCATTTGTCGTTTTGCGAAAATGTACCGGGTAAATCCGTCATGCCCTATCTCGAAATAACGATTGCCGTAATGATCGAATGATCGCAAAATTGCCGCACTTTCGAGTTGTTTCAGGAGAAATGACAATTCGTGCGGATCGGACACGATATCGCCGAGTTCGCCCGCGAAGCGTAGGGGGCGACCTCCATCGGCACGCGCCACATGCCCTTCGAGCAATGCCTCTGCTTTGGAGCGCGACGAACCAAAACTCGCTAGTGTCGTTTCGAGATATTCGCGTAGAATGGGCTCGGCTTCGACGACATCGACGGTTTTTCCTGCCGCACGATGGTCAAAAAGTGTCCGACAAACGATTTGGGCGTGCGCCAATTGAACCTCTGCATCATCGGACGCCGCTTGACCCGGCATACGAATCTGCAGCATTATCGCTTGCACTTCCTCCACGGTCCATTCTTGCGGTGGATCCCCAGCCGCTAACGCTTGCAGCACCGCATCGACCGCTTCGGCGACCCGTAACGTTCCAACATGGAAGCCATTTTCCGTTATCCGCCACCCGTCACGCAATCGATCACGGATTTGACCCAAACAATCGTCACGCACCGACAACACGAACTGCAACGTCTGAAAAGACAAGTCGACCATTTCTTTGAGACAATCGAAAAATGATTGCATTTCTTCGACTGGACGATTTCTACAAAAAAGCTGCTCCAGTTGATCCAAATAGATCACGATTGAACGAGGTGAAGTTCGCGCGGCACTACGCGCTGTTTTGTGGACGAATTCTTTCGCTATCTCGTCCCCAGCCATGTCACTGATTCCAAATTCGGCACGCATTACTGCAGCAAGCCGCGCCGTGGGATCCTCTTCCTCCGGCCATTCCTCGACGAGAATAATACGCCTATCGTGTTTTTCCACGAGCGCGGGCAAAACGGCAGCGCGCATCAACGACGATTTTCCCGCGCCGCTCGGGCCATGCACCGTTACACAACGATTCGTTAGAATCGATTCGCACAATTGTTCGGCCAATTCTGCACGGCCAAAAAAGCAATAATGATCCTCGACGCCATACGGGTGCGTTCCGGGAAACGGATTGCTCGCCATCACCGCACCCCTAGGGACAAGTTTTCGATCATTCCTAACACTTCGTTCGACCTGACAACAACGATGACGGGTATGACTTGACTTCGCACAAACCTGCGCGGGCGTAGGTGTTTGCAACGCATGCAGCCTTCACAGATCACCACATCATCGCCTCCGCTGTCTACTTCGATTTGCAGACGCCACATCATTCGTCTCGTGATGCTCGCGTAGATGATCCCGCGTGAAGCTCGAACGAAGCATATACGCCAAGTCTGATGCTCTTTGCTAGAAAAAACAGCTTTGCCGGGGCAACATCGACCGCAGCCTGTACGCATCGGCGCAACACGTCAGAAACGTCGATCAACCATTCGTACTGGCCGATGGCTGGACAGACGACGTCACGGCCCCAGGCCCGCGAACTTTGCGCGCCAACGGGAACAGCGAAATCAGCCACGCCAAATGCATGACGACAGTCACGATGACGAGAGTTTGCAACGACCCATCGAAATAGAGCGTCAAGGCCAATACGACAAGCGCCCCCACGCCCGTACCCATACGCGAAGCAACCTCGAATATCGGCCTTTGCCGACCATACCGATCACCCTGCAAACGCACGAGCATTCGTTCCGAAGCTGGCTCGTATAGACCTCCGGACAAACTATCTTTCAACACGCGCATACCGAGCATCACCGTAAGTGCGGCACCAACGAGCAAATAACCACTTCCAACGAGCAAACAGGCCGGTACGGTCAATACCGACGTCGCGATACCTAACCGGCGAATGATTCGCCCCGACCCGCCAGCCGCGAGCACGAAACTCGTCCCGTTCATCCATATGGCCAACGAAGCGAGCAACTGCACGAATCCCGCGCCACCTTTGGCATTGAGCGTGAGCACCCAATAAAATAGCGATTCCAAGCAAATTCCCGATGCCGCTGCCAATACGAACGCCGCGGTGACTTGACGAGCTCCGCCGTCTCCACCGAGCACGCGCAATGCTTCGGAAAAACCTCCACCGGCGGACGATGCAACCTCTTCAGCTGGCGCACGAGAAGGCGATTCGCTGGTTGCAGCAGAATTCGTTGCGGCAATTGGAATCAGCAGCAGCAGCGAAATAGCCATCGGAATCATCAAGTGGTCGCGCGCAACGTCCATCGGTAGATGCAAGATTTCAATAAAAAATCGATTCCCACCACTCGTGAGGGCCCCACCTACAAGTCCTCCAGCGTAAACGGATGCCGCGAAATAGGTCAATCCACGATCGGTTTCTTGTTCGTCACCCTGAATGAGCGCGAATAGCTGCGCACCGATCAACATGAATGCCACATCGACCCATACGAAAAAACCAACGTACGACACCACCGCACTCGGCCCTGATGGCCCCGCGTCGCCGCGAAGCAAGATCAACATCAAGCGAAACACGAGAAGCGATACCGCAACGAGCACCGTCGAACGAATACGATACGGCTCTTCCCCCCAGCGCCGCTGCATCTTCAATTGTAGTGCCACAAAGGGCAAACTCAGCGCCGCCACAATGAGAAACGCTATCGGCGCATACCGATATCCAACATGACACGTCAGCGCGCAGTCGCGCACCACGCTCCCGAGCCCCTGCACCAGACCCAAGACGAACGCCGCTGTCGCTATCTTTCGGAGTGGCGTACCCCGCGGTTTCTCTTGACTCATGCCCTCGCATGAGGGTATCACAGTCCAGACGCCTTGACTACCAACCAAGATCCAATCGTTGAGATACCAAACATTGGGTGCCTCGGAGAATCAACGTGAACAAGCTTCTCAAACGAGTTCTTGCCGTATACCAACTGCTGGGGAAGCTCGAAGGATTCCCCAAGTTGATAGCTCGAGTCGGCGTGGGGCTCATGTTTTTTGGCGGCGCGCTCCACAAGGCAACGCATTTGTCGGAGTTCGTAGCTTACTTCGAGTCGTTGCACATTCCCTTGGCCGCGCAACAAGCGCCGTTTGTCATAGCCGTCGAAATGTTTGGGGGATTGGCCCTCATGCTAGGACTCGGCACTCGTATCGCCGCCATGATGCTTTCCGGTACGATGGTCGTCGCTCTCGCCACCGCAGCCATTCCGGAACACAAGATTGGCGCAACCTGGAAAGGATTACTTGACTTTCTCTATCTGCCCGAATGGCTCATCTTGACATTGCTCTTGTGGCTCGTATTCGCTGGCGCTGGACGTTATAGCGTCGACGTGCCCTTGCGCACTGCTATCGAACGTCGCCTCGGAATCGGAACAAAGAAAAACGCTACCGACGCAGACGCGAGCTGACCTCGCGCCGAAAGGCGTTTTCCTATGCATACGCCCGGCCATGTCATTCTGAATCTGACGGTGCTCGGAAGCGTATTCGGCCACGAAAGCGTTGTCATGGCCGGCGCAATCATTCCCGACCTGCCCATCGTCGCCCTCTACCTGTTCGAACGTTCGCGTGGAACGCCTACAGATGTCATCTGGTCCGAATGTTATCAGCGCAAACATTGGCTGGCCATCATTCACGGAGCCCATTCCGCACCATTGGCGCTCATGGGTGCATTCATCGGCTGCATCTTCCATGAAACAGCGGTCGTTCTTTTCTTCGTCAGCGTCTTGTCCCACGCATTGTGCGATTTTCCGCTCCACGCCATCGACGCGCACCGACATTTCTTTCCACTGAGTGATTATCGCTTCCTCAGCCCCATTTCTTATTGGGACGTCCGATACCACGGACGCACCATCGCTCGTATCGAGGGACTCCTCGTGCTTGTTTGCTCGGCGTATCTCTTCTTCGTCATGGGTCCGCGCTGGACTTCCCTTTCAGCTCCTGCGCTGGCGGCGATACTCGTCGCGACCAATGTCTGGTACGTACAAAACTATTTCCGGAACGTCGCGGCCGCATGAACGTCGTGCCATTGCCTCTTCTTACGATGTTCGAAGTGGCGGTGGGCCTGCTTCTCGTTCTCCGTCTCATGCGCCACACGAAATATGAATTTGCGCCCCGCGTTCGTCGATTGACGGCGGGAGATTGGGCTTTGGCCACAGCCGCTGCCGTCGCCTTGACTTCATTACACGCATTTTCTCCGTGGCTCACTATCGTTGGTTATACTGGATTTTACGCGTTTCTCCTGCTTTTGTGGCTCGATGTTGCTCTCTACGGCTGCTTTACCTTCGAATTGGGACTCGGTGGTGCACGCGACGTCGTCATCTCCAACCTGGCTGCCGAAGTATTCTCGATGCGATCGTCTCGGCAATTCTTCTGGACACACCGCACATTTCTGCTCGTCCCGCTTGTTTTGCCACTACTTTCTGGATTGTTTTTCCTGACCGAACCTTCTGCATTCCGGCTCCCTCTCGAAATGGTTCTGGCCCTCTATTTTGGATCGACCTTGTCCCATCGCGTTTCCCCGACCCTATCGTCCCCGCGTCGTCGCGCTTTGTGGTTCGATTTTTTAAGCACACGACGCCCGCGGATACCTCTTGGATTCACGCCTCGACCCGAACATGCAGCGCTGCTCGCTTCCCCTTCCCTGTCGCGTCCAACGCATTCGCTTCACGGACGATTACGCGGTCGGTCGATCGTTTTGCTCACGTTCGAATCCTTGGGAATGACACATTTGCAAAAAGGACAAGCACACACGCCGTTTTTATCGTCGCAGTTCGAATCAAAACATGGCATCACGTCGGCCTGGCATGCGAGTCCCGCACCACTCACGAATGCGGCCCACGTCGGATGGTACTTCGGCCAATGGTCCCTGCGCGACCCCGACACCCGCAATTCTCACATCGCGACCTTGGCTGCCGCTGGTTATCGCACCATTTACCTAACGCCTGCACGAACGGCACATTTTGGTTTGGCGGCCATTTTGAAGCGTTCTGGATTTACGCAGATCATCGACGGTGACGCTCTCGTCGCCGCGGGTCCTGAAAAAGGCGCACTAGCCCGTGATTCTTGGATTGAATCCGTGGGTCTATCGGAACTCGAAACGTCATTGACTTGTCACGACGGACCCTTTTTTTTGCATATTCACGCGCAAAATGCGCACGTTCCGCATCTTGTGGAGGACCCGCAAACGTTTGCTCGACACGACAACCGCGATGACTACAGGCGATTTTTGAATGCCGTCGAAGAAACCGATGACCTCTTTGGTCGGCTTATCGATTCAATTCGAGCCATCGCCCAGCTTCGCGCCCCAAACAATGACGTGCCCATCGTCATCGTCAGCAGCGACCACGGTCAATCGTTCGGCGAGCATAATTACCGATCGCATGCGAGCGCAGTGACGGCTGAACAGATCCAAGTTCCTCTGGCGATTTTACACCCGTTGCTGCCGCCAATATCAGCGCCGTTTTCGACCCATTTCGACATCCTGCCGACATTGCTCGATTTGGTCGGACTTCCCATTCAATCAGGCTACGGCCAGTCGCTCTTGAAAACTCCACGGTCCGTCATGCTTTTTCTCTTCGACGGGCAACCATCACGTCCCACGAGCACCTGCCTTGGCCTCATCATTGGGCAGCAAAAATATTCGCTCGATCTTGTACGCGACACGTTGGTACGATCGAATTGGAACGACGAGGATCGGCAAATGCTGGACAGCGAAGAACGCGACTATTTTGAAGCGTTGATTGGCATTGTTGCGGAACGTCGAGGTGTCGCGTGAACAGCCGGCCGAAAATTCTCGTCGTTTGCCCGACAGCTTGGGAACTGACCGAGATTGCCAAACCCGAACAGCAACGGAACTTCGATTTCGTCACTTGTTGCGAAGAACTATACGATTCGATAGGCGTGTGGAATGCGATGCGTTTCGATGTACGAAAGTATCTGCTACGTATTGCCGACAAACACCGCAATCGAGGCTATTCAGCCGTGCTGGGGACGGGCGATTATCCTGGGTGCATGTTTTCGGCATTTCTCGGCGAACAAATCGGTTTGCCCGCACCACGCACACGCGAAGTCGTCCTTTTATCGCACAAGTTTTACAGTCGGCAAATCCAAGAAAACCTCGTTCCTCACGCCACACCCCGCTTTGCGGTGCTCGATCCGGATCGTCTCAACGAACCGCCTCCTTTCGATTTTCCGTTCTTCGTCAAACCCGTGAAAGGCACCATGTCCATTCGCGCTCGGATGGTTCATAATACTGCCGAATTGCGTCATGCCGTCGCATTTTCCACACGCGAACGCTTGCGTGCATGGGTACTGCTCAAGCCGTATGCCCAGCTTTTGCAAATGGTTCGCGACAATCCGATAAAGCCGCATTTTTTCGTCGCCGAAGCACCTCTTGGCGGTGTACAAGTCACGGTCGACGGATTCGTTCAGAATGGCGTATCCACCGTGATGGGCATCACCGACTCGATCATGTATCCGGACACGATGAGTTTTGCGCGCTTCGAATATCCATCCAGTCTCCCCGCATCCGTACGAGCTAGAATGATTGCGACGACGAATCGATTGATGGAAGGCAGCGGATTCGATAACAGTTGTTACAATGTCGAATTTTTTTATGACGAACGCACGGATCGAATCAGCATCATTGAAATTAACCCGCGCATGTCGTATCAGTTTTCAGATCTGTTTGCGCACGTAGACGGCCGCAGCAGTTTCTCCGTACAATTGGCAATTGCCACCCGTCGAACAGTCGATTGGCAACCTGGTCGAGGGTCACACAAAGCCGCGGCAAGTTTCGTCATGCGGCGTTTTCACGACGCCACCGTCGTTGCCGCCCCAAACGCAGAACAACTTGCGGCCCTTGAAAATCGTTTTTCAGGGACGCATGTCAAACTGTTGTGCCAACCCGGCGATCGCTTGTCCGATCACGATCAAGACGTAGAAAGTTTTCGCTATTGCATCGTCAACATGGCCGCCGCTTCCAAAGCGCAACTGGCCGCGGACTACGCCAATGCCTGCAATATGTTACGCTTCGAGTTCGTGGAGACAAACACTTCGTCACGCCACCTTGCGTCCCGTGAACGACCACGGGTCGAACCGCGGTTTCCCAACGCTTCCTGAGCACACGCGGCATGCGCTACGCGTGCGGTGCGAAGAATACAACGCACACCCGCATCGAAATCGAAAACGCGCATACGCAAAGATACGACCGGAGTGATGACATATCGCTGCACCGAAAAGCTCTACCATGTACAATGTCGATGCCTGAGATACGGCAATGGGTGCATCCTTGGAGTACAAACGGTTTTCGGTAGGGTTCGTCTTGGCTGCGTTGCTCGTGACAAACACTCACGTAGCGCTCGCGGATGTTCTTCCGCCTCCACCTCCTCCACCTCCACCTCCACAAACACCCGGGACAAACCCAACGCCGGTGCCCACCGTCCCGACAGGTTCCGGTGTGCTCGACGCACCTCCCCCGCCTCCACCAGGAGTCAACATCGAGATCGCACCAACGGTACCGACGACGAAGCCGCCAACTTCGACCACCGTTCGTCCACCGGCGGCGTCTACGATAGAGCCGATGCCCTCGGTGCTAGCTCCACCTCCAAAACCACCCCCTGGTGTGGATGTTGAAGTGCCCGACCCGGAGACCGCAAGAGTCCCGCGGCGGCCGAATACGCCAACGTCAAATGCGGGACCCAGGTCGAATACGCTTCCCAGTCATCGACCTCAAGATCAGCCGCAACAAACGACGACGGGCGGCTGGTATGGATGGAAATCGATGATTGGGCTCGTTCCGGTGCATGCACTGTTTATTGCGGGAATCGTTTCTGACGAATACATTCCCTTCATTCCGGCGTTCATCGGAGGCGTGCTCGTCACGCCCATCGCGCATTGGGCGCACGGGAACAGAGGCAGGGGATGGCTGAGTTTCGGGCTCAATATCGGCACGATGATGGCCGGCGGCACGTTTGGGGGCATTACCGGAGTGCCGATTGTTTTGGGGATATGGAACGTTATCGACGTTGCCGCACTCCATCATAAGACGGAACCGGTAAGACCACCCAACGCTGTGAACAGTATTTGGCAATCGATCGCGATTGTCCCGATGATGGACCATGGTCGAAAAGGTTTTACCCTTATGGGTCAATTCTGAAATAAATCGTCACCGGTCACGAAAAATTCGTTGCACTCGGACAATCCGCGCGATAACGCACACCGATGGACGATCAAGAAGACGACATCGAAGCAGCGCGAACACCTTCTCGGTTAAAAATCGCGGGCGGTGTGGGCATTTTCGCCGGTGCCATCATGCTCCTGACAGGCGTTCAAACACTGACAGGATTCAGAGTCAGCGGCATCTATTTTCTGGCCCCCATCGCGCTCGTGATCTTTGGTGCAGCACTCGCCGTTGCAGGTGCGCAGTTGCTCCGTGCCCGCGCAACCGGAGCAATTTTGCAGCTCACGCTGGGCATCATCGCGGTCCTCTTGTCGGCTCTGTGGCTGGTCCTCAGCCTTGCGGGAGGTTTGGCATCGCTGTTTGGCCTCGTGAGTCCGTGGCTCGCCGGTGCAGCGCTCGGAATGGCAATTGCCTCCATCAAACAATGTGATCAGGTCAATACGGCACGTCGTCGCCTTGCCGAAAAAGGTTTGAACCTCGGCGTATGACTTAAACGAACCCCGTTCGACGACAATTCGTTTGCACTCCGACGAATTTCTACGCGTGCACGATGCAAGCGGATGTTGTACTCATCGAGTCGTGGTTCTCAAAAACATCTCCCGAACGCTAACGTTGACGGCCGCACTCGCAACAAGTTGCTCGCGTGCTCCAGCCGAGCCGGATCCTTCGCCATCGACAACAACCGTTTCGACAGCTCCCGCTGTCGCGCCTCTGCAATGGACAGTTCCAGGCTCGTGGACGACGATGGACGTGCCGAGGTCGGGATCTCAAAAAGCGGGTTATCGCATTCCGAAAGTGGGTAACGATAAAGAAGAAGCGTCGCTCGACGTATTTTTCTTCGGAACGGGTGCTGCGGGTAGTCCGGACAAACAGTATTCAGATTGGTTTCATCAATTCGACGGCAACGTTGGTCCGACTGCCAAACGCGACAAATTTTCAGCTGGATTGCTCGAAGTGGAAACGGTCGAGGTATCCGGCACGTACAAGATTCCGCTTGGTCCAGCCGTAGGGCCGCAGAAAAAAGCGCCCATGCAAATGGTAAAAGAAAACTTTCGCCTGCTAGGCGCCGCCGTAAAAACCTCCGATCGTGGGAATTGGTTTTTTAAGCTCGCAGGCCCAAGCGAC
>JANORL010001190.1:0-1776 GCA_031415295.1 Polyangiaceae bacterium
GCCAACCGTAGCCAAATCAGCGATGGCTCGTCGCCTCACGTCGGCCGAGCGTGCGGATGACGCAGCCCGAATCGCATTGAGCGGCGCTGCCGCGTGAAGAGCACCCAACGCGCTGTACGCCGCTTTCCGGACGAGCCACGCATCATCGTCGAGACGTTCACGGATGGGGGCGAGCATGTCGCGCCGCCCGTTCGTTTCGATCACGGTTGCCGCCAACGTTCGCACGACCGGATCGCGATCGGACGAAAGCAACGTTGCCAGCAGCGCACGTCCTTCCACTTCGTCGAGCGCCCCCAACGTTCGCACCGCAGCTTCGCGTACGGGTCGTTGGTTTGCCGATACCGCTGTTTGAAGGGCGACAAGCCCGTGGTTGTACGTCGTCGAACTGTCTTCCGGTGTCGACGTCGCATCCAGCGTAAACCGCGCCAAAAGACGGCCATCACCGCCGACGAACAGCGACCCCGTCGACCCCGTCGACCCTGCGCCACGCGGAACTGGCCCAATGGCGAGCGCATGAACGGGCGCACCGTCCGCCTCGAAGGACCGCGGCTTGCGCCGATCGGCCAGTCGCCACATCCGAATTTTGCCGTCTGCTCCCCCAGAGATCAGCCGGTCACCTGGATCCTCGCCATTCTTGTCGACTGGCGGTGACGGCGTGAAAGCCAATGCAAGTACGCCGCCCGCGTGTCCACTGTCATCTGCGCCACGCGTCTCGTGCTCGATCGGGCCTTGCAAGTAATGAAGCCGTACTGTGCCGTCGTCGCCGCCCGACGCAATGCGCCCATCACGTAGCGTGAAGGCCAACGCACGTACCGGCCCCTCATGTCCCGGCATTTCACGCCATGTCCCGTCCGCCAGCGTAACAACCCGCACAACGCCATCGTCACCAGCAGCGCCGACCATCAGCCCATCGGGCGAAATCGCCACAGCATGGAGCGGATCCGACGAAAGTACGAATGCTGCTTTTTCTTCTCGTTTTGCCGTCGTCCAAATGCGCAGTGCACCATCTGCTCCGGTGGTGACAAACGTCTTGCCATCAGGTGCCTTGACAACCCCCGACACGCCACCTGTATGTGCGGCCAATGACCACGCAACCTCGCCATTGGACGCGCGCAATGCGTACACCAAACCGTCGGCTGCAGCGCACAAGACAACATCGTCCAACACGCACGCTCCAAACACGTGCGCCGGCAACGCCACCCCCCAAAGCCGCTTGTTCGACGTGGGATCGAAGGCCGTAACTTGACTCTCGCTCCGCACGCGCACGCCGCCAATGGCCACAAGCCGAGGTGCCGTGGCGATCGCTCGAATCTTCTCAAAATGTCCTAGATCCAAGGCCATCACGCGCCTCCTCGAGCAAACTGGGCCACCCCAGGGTGTGCGCGGTCGAGATGCGCCAGCGTCGCAAGGCAAGCTTGTTGCTCGCCTTTGGCTGCCGACCCGACCATCTCCGATAAAATGGGCACCACAAGCTGAGCGAATGCAGCGTCGGCCAGACCCAAATCGCGCACGATCTCCACAACGTTGCGCTTGACGATACTCGCGGGCAAACGCCGGCGACCTGTCGTATCTCGCGCCTCCTTCGACCGACCAGGGGGCAACGTGAGCAGTACCGTTCGCAAAAGTGTCCGCAACGCCTCGAGATCCGTAAAATCCCCTGCCCTCTCGAAAACCTCACCCGACTGCTTCGGCGGCTTGTAGCCATCCGGCAGCGAGCGTGGTCGATGCTTTTCCCACAAAATCCGAACGGCGAATCGTTGCACTTCGCGGTCGGCG
>JANORL010001191.1:0-9560 GCA_031415295.1 Polyangiaceae bacterium
CATTTTCCCTCTACCCAGTTGACGATGGGGCGTGCAGCCCCAAACCCCGCCGGATGAGAGAATTGATGGCTATGTCTGTCATGGCCGCCAAATCGGAAACTCGAATACGCCCCACGTAAATAACGCATGCGCGAAAAGCGCCGGCGGCAAACGGTCCATACGCATCGCCACGCGTCCCCAAACGAGCGAATACGTAATCCCCGCAGCCACGAGCAGTGGATTCGGTCCCGCCACCGGATTGCCCAAAAGAATCATCGTCGGCACATGCGCCAGGCCAAACAGTCCCGCCTGCAAGAACCACGAACGTAGCCATCCGAACCGTTCCGTCAGCACCCGCATCACGAGACCGCGCCAAACCAATTCTTCCAGCGCCGCCACCAAAAAGACAAACCCACCAATCACATGCCGATACTCCGAGGCGGGATCCCCGAGCGCACCGTAGATCTGCATGATCCACGCGGATCGAGGCGAAGGTGGGGATGTCGCCACCAAATGCACCGCCATGGCGACAGCATAAAGAAGCGCCGCTACAAGCGCCCCAATCGACAGGTCCCCGCCGCGTGGACGCAATTGTTCATCGAGCTCGCCGCGCCGCTTCAAACGTTGCACGGTAAAACCTGCCAGCACAGCATAAGCAGCGCCTATCGAGCCCAACATGAGCGGACTGTCGGGATGGGAAAACGCAAAACCTACCGCAGCGGCACTCGCCAGCGTCACCCCACCGGCCACGACAAACGCCTCGCGCGTGGACGCTCCCTCGAGCTCCTCCGTCTCGTCGACGTCGTCGTTCTGCGTTTCGACATCGTCGTCTTTTTCGTCCGCGCTACTCACCGGCACCTCGCCACGATGCGATCGAGAATCACATCCGCCAACGCTCGTTTCGTCAACACACCCAGCGGTTCTGCCGCGTCGCGCGTCACGATCGTCGCGCGATTGTCGTCCCGGCCAAATGCTTCATCCGCGCGGTTGGCCACGACCATGTCCACGCGTTTGTTTTCAAGTTTGCCGCGTGCGTATCCGACGATCGTTTCATCGGTGCCGGTTTCAACTGCAAAACCCACGAGCACCGGTTTTGCTCCCTTACGCGCCACTCCGACTTGGGCCAGCAAGTCAGGATTCGGAATTAGTTTCAGCTCCAACGATTCCGCCGACCGCTTGCGTTTCGTCGTGCTGGTCTCCGCGGGACGATAATCCGCGACCGCGGCACTCATGATCAACGCGTCGGTACCGTCGAGGTTTGTCCCGAGCGTCTCCCACAAAGCATCCCGCATCTGCAGTGCTCCACGCACGTCAATCCGTCGCACACCATGAGGCGTTGCGAGCGACACCGGGCCAGCGATGAGTGTCACGGACGCGCCTCGTGTTGCAGCTCGTTCAGCCAGGGCAAACCCCATTTTTCCTGTCGAACGGTTGCCCAAGAAGCGCACGGGGTCGAGGTCCTCGACGGTTGGACCCGCGGTGATCACCACACGCAAATCAGTCAAATCTCGCGCTTGAAAGTAGCCTAATGCGGCCCGGACAATCTCATCGGGTTCCGCCAAACGTCCGAGGCCGCGTTCACCGGATGCGACTTCTCCATCGACGGGTCCGACGAACGTCACGCGACCATCTGCTTGGATCGTCGCCACGTTGCGCGTCGTTGCCGGATGCGCCCACATTCGCGGATGCATTGCTGGTGCCGCCAAGATGGGACACGACGCACACAAGACGAGCGCCGTCACGAGGTCGTCCGCGCGTCCTGCAGCCAAACGTGCCAACAAATCCGCCGTCGCCGGCACGATCAAAACAAGGTCGGCGTTACGCGCGAGCTCGACATGTTTTTCTCCGGCAAACGTCGGATCGAACATGTCTTCGACGACGGGTTCGCCGGTGATGCCGCTAAACGTTTGTGGCCCAATGAATTCCTTGGCCGAACGAGTGAGCAGCGGGACCACGCGGACGCCGGCTTTTTTTAGCAGTCGAGCGACTTCCACGGCCTTGTACGCCGCGATGCTCCCGCTTACGGCGAGCACGATCGTTGGACGAGAAGAAGTGGGTGCGGCGGACATGTCTGCGCAGGCTTGCACGAAATCCCCCAAGCGTACATGCCTGGTCCCGCGCTAGGCTGCGCGCGTGTCCGATTCAGCATCTGTCTTGCGTGTTCGTCGCAAAGCTCTTGGTACGATCGAACGAGACTTCGCAGCTCGTTCCGGTCGTTTGTCTGGACTACGCGGCGTGCTTTTTCTCGCTGCCGGGGCCGCCCTTGGATACGCGGTCACGCGCGACACACCACCGTATGTTTGGGCGCTCGTGGCGCTCGTATGGGTCGTATTTTTCGTCGTCGTTGCGGTGCATGGCGGACTCGTCACACGCGAGACGGAAGTGAAAGAGCGTATCGGAATCCTCGATCGCTGGCTCATGCGCACCGCGGACAAACTCCCCGAACCTTTGCCCGGTTCACCTTCGCCAAACCCGACGCATCCGTACGCGGTCGATCTTGATGTGTACGGTGCAGCGTCGGTGTTTCAACTGCTGGACGACACGCGTACGTCACCAGGAACGTCGACGCTGGCGATGTGGCTGTCGATGCGCGCCAAGCCTGACGAAATCGCTTCGCGACAAACCGCGGTGCGCGAGCTTTCGGAGCGCGTGACGTTTCGCGAAGACTTGGCCACGCTTGGCGTTGCGGGCGAAACGCGAGGTCGTTCTGTCGAGCCGCTCGTCGAGTGGGCGGAGATGCCGCCAGTGCTGACTTCGAGATTTGATCGTTGGCTCGTCCGGTTCGCGTTTGTCTTGGTACCGACCACGATCACGCTCTTGACCGTTAAGTCGATCATGGGCGAAGCGGCTCCGGCGCTTCTTCAAAAGGCGTGGTACGTGCCTTTCGGTTTGCAACTCGTCGTCCTCTTTTTATTGGGAGGAAAGGTTGCGCCGATGCTCGCCAAAGCGGCGTCGAAAGAATCTCCGTTTGGCCGTTACAAGGGGATGTTTGCACGAATCGAAGCGGAAACGTTCGAATCGGAGCGGATGAAATCGTTGCAGGGAACGCTCGGCGTGGGTCAAGACATGCGTCCGGCGTCGCGCGAACTAGCGTCGTTCGAACGAGTGATGGGGTTTGTCGAATTGCGACATAGCGGTCTTGTGCATTTGGCCGCGAATATTTTATTGTTATGGGACGTGTTTTGCGGGTACGCCCTCGAGCAATTCCGGACGCGTGCCGGGAAAAACGTGCGTGGATGGTTCAAGTCATTGGGTGAAATCGAAGCGCTTTCGAGTTTGGGCGCATTTGCATATGAACACCCCACGTATACGTATCCCGTCGTCGAAGAGGGGCTTCCGCGATTTACGGCGGAGGGATTGGGGCATCCGCTCATTCCTTCGGACCGGCGCGTCGGTAATACCATTGAATTGCCAGGCCCGGGGCATTCGCTGCTCATTACGGGGTCGAACATGAGTGGCAAAAGCACGTGGTTACGTTCGATGGGTTTGGCCGCGGTGCTTGCCCAAGCAGGAGCTCCCGTATGTGCGAAAAAATTGAGAATGACGCCGCTTTCGGTGCGCACGAGTATGCGGATTAGCGATTCGCTCGAACAAGGCGTTTCTCATTTTTATGCCGAGCTCGAAAAACTCAAGAGTGTCGTTGACGCGGCAAATCGAGATGAACCGGTATTTTTCTTGCTCGACGAAGTTTTGCACGGGACGAATTCACGCGAGCGCAACATTGGTGCGCGGGCGGTTGTCGTGCATTTGCTCCAAAAGAGTGCCATTGGTGCAGTGACGTCGCATGATTTAGCAATGGCAGACTTGGCGGAAACGACGGACGGACATGTTGTGAATGTGCACTTCAAGGAAAACGTGCACGACAACAAGATGACCTTCGATTACGTACTTTCACCGGGCGTGGTCTCGACGACGAATGCGCTGCGCCTGATGAAAATCGTGGGCATTGCGGTCAAGGGTCTGGACGACGTGTGATCGAAAAGGTGGCGATCGAGGCCCTTGCGTTTCTTCCAATAATTGCGGTATGTTTTTTCCGAAGTGACGCTCGACGATGCGCTGAACGAACTGGGGATTGATCACATAGTGGGGGCCGATGGCGCTCGTCGGGCCTATTTGCGCTTGCTCAAAAAGCGCAAACCCGAAGTGGATCGTGATGGTTTCATGCGTTTACGTGAAGCGTACGAAATCGCAAAACCCTACTTCGAAGAGGTCGAACTGTGCCGCGTCGTCGATGCGGCCATGGATGCCGAAGCTGCTCGTCCCGATGGCGGACGCGAGGTCGTTCGCCTCGAAACCCCTGCCGGCGTCGTGTTTCTTCATCGAGCGCCCCCGATAGGCCCCGACGAACCCTCGTCCCCAGACGAACCATGGGTCGAACAAGAAAAACCATTCATCGGCGAGGACAATCCGGCTGTCGCGGATACCGTCGAGGCGCTTGAACCACCCATCGAGCCATCGGGGCCGGCGGACGAGGCGTTACCTGCTGCGTCGGAAGAGCCCGTGGTCGAGTCCGTTGCGACGGTGCCGGAAGCGGAACCGTCGGAGCCGTCGATTGACGAACTGATTGCCGCAGGCAAATTCAAAAAAGCGGCGCGGCTCATGGGCAGTCGATACCGTGAAGCCGTGCAGCAGGGCACCATTGACGTTGCCGAGTCTTCGCCTTATCAGGCCGTATTGTTATTGTTGCGATTGCACGAGAAAAACCGATTGGACGAAGCACGGATGCTGGAAAAAGAATTTGCAGCATGGTTGGCGTCGACGGGTGCATCGGTGCGTCTCATGGCGGGGCCTGTAGGGGTCATGTGGCTGATGGTGCGTGAATTGTCGGCACTATCGAATAAGTTTCCAAAAGAATTACGCGAAGGAATAGCGAAAGCTGTCATTGCGGGAAAACTCGATGATGCCCAACGGCGAGCTGGTTGGTTTCAATTGAGCGATGCGGATGGTGCTCGCAATGCAGCATTGGATTTACACGCGCACGCCCCGACATTGGCGAAGTTGGTGGGTGAAGAACTTGCACCGACGCAATCTCGTGTTGCTCCTTCACGAACACGAACGTGGCCGTTCGGGAATTGGGGTATTGGTATTGTATTGGTCGGGCTGTTGAATCTGTTTCGGCTTCTCGGCAATTCACCGACGAGCACGCCTAATTCGTATCGTGGGCAATCGGATCCAGCGGCGTATTATCGCTCCAAATCGTCGCCTTCGGCGAATTCCTATGCACTGCCGAATCCAAGTAGCATAATCGGCACGCTCGGTGGCAGACGAGCAGAGGACGATTCATTAATAATTGACTCCGTGACACGGGAAAAAATGTCGAAGGTACTGGCTCAGCTCGAAATAACGGCAGGACAGAAGGCGTTTGCGAATGAGCGTTTGATCATTCAGAGGGCGCTCCGCCTGCGACAGGCGATCGACAAAGGAAGTTGTGACGTGCTCGATGCGGAACTAAACGGGTTTGCCAAGGATATGGCCCTCCTTTCGGACCCATTAAAAGCAGCGCTATTGCCCGATGCCAAGAAACTCGTCACGATACTCCGTGACGAATGCGTGAAGGCAACGGCCGCAAAAGCGTTCCCGGATGGAGGCAACAAGAAGCCATGAGCAAGACCATTGTCGGAATCGATTTGGGCACGACGTTTTCGCTCGTTTCCACGTTACGCGAGGGCAAACCCGTCGTACTTCCGAATGCATTGGGTGAATTCTTGACGCCCAGTGCCGTGAGTTTTGCCGAAGATGGCGCCGTTCTCGTGGGAGCGCCTGCACGAGCGCGAGCTACGACGCATCCATTACAAACGGCGCTGGCGTTCAAGCGTGATATGGGCACTGACAAGGTGTACGATTTGGGCGGGCGCAAAATGACGCCGCAAGAGCTCAGCGCGATTGTCCTGACCACCTTGAAACGAGATGCTGAAGCGGCGCTGGGATGCTCCGTGGACGAAGCCGTGGTCACGGTGCCCGCTTATTTCGGCGACTTGCAGCGCAAAGCGACGCAAGATGCGGGCGCGATTGCGGGATTACGCGTGGAGCGAATCATCAATGAACCAACCGCCGCGGCGCTTGCTTATGGGTTGCATGAGCGGCATCGCGATTTGCGCGCCATCGTGCTCGATTTGGGTGGCGGAACGTTCGACGTCACCGTGCTGGAAATTATCGAAGGTGTCATTGAAATTCAATCGACAGCAGGCGATGCGCGACTGGGTGGCGAAGATTTTGACAATGTATTGGTCGAGTGGGTCATCAAGCGTATCAAAGAAGAGCAGAAACTGGAGATTGGCGACGATCCGCGGGCGCGAGCTCGCGTGAAAGAAGCGGCCGAGATTGCGAAAAAAACGTTGTCCACGGCTGAATTTGCGCGTATCGTACTGGTGGATTTGCCGGTAGGAAAATCAGGGCGGACGAATGTCGAGTTGTCCATTACGCGCGAGCAAGCGGACGATGTTTTTGCCAGTGTGATGGATCGATTGCGAAGTCCAATTTTGCGCGCATTGCGTGACGCCTCGGTTCGTCCAGAAAAAATAGACGAAGTGCTCCTCGTGGGTGGTTCGACGCGTATGCCTGGCGTGGCGAAACTTGCCGCGCAACTTTTGGGTCGATTGCCATTACGAAAACTTCCACCGGATGAAGCCGTGGCCATGGGTGCGGCGGTGCAAGCAGCATTAAAGAGTGGGGACGCAGCCGTCGAGGATATGGTGGTCACGGACGTTGCGCCATTTTCTATGGGCATTGCATCGTCGACCCAGGTGGGAAACCAAAACGTGGCGGGTATCTACAGCCTGATTCTCGAACGCGGTACGGTGATTCCGGCGAGTCGCGTGCAGCGGTACAGCACTGTCGACAACGGGCAACGAATGATCCTGATCGAAGTTTTTCAAGGCGAACATTCGCTTTGTCGCGACAATCAGAAACTCGGATCGTACAAAGTGGAAAACATTCCCTCGTCGCCAGCGGGGGAACAATCCGTCGACGTGCGGTTCACGTATGATTTGAATGGGATTTTGGAAGTCGAGACGACCATTGTTTCAACCGGAAAAACGTCATCGTTGATTATCGAAAAATCGCCGGGGCGTTTGTCGGCCGCACAAATCAAAGCAGCGCGCGAGGCGATGACGAAACTAAAGTTTCATCCGCGGGACGCGTTGCCGAATACGACGGCATTAGCGCGCGCGGATGCATTACACGTCGAATTGCAAGGGCAAGACCGCGCCATTCTCGGACAAGCGATCGCAACATTCCGCGGAGCGCTCGAAGGGCAAGATCGCAAAGAAATTGATTTGTATCGGGACCGCCTCAATACGATCGTGGCGCAGTTGCACAGGGCGTGACTGAAGCAAAATATCATTTCAGCGTATTGCTTGGCGCGAAAGCTTGTATTCTCCTCGCACATGTCTCTCTTCGCCTTGACCAGTCGCATTCATCGCGTCGTCGTGCATGCGCGTGGCGCTGTCGTTACGCGCGCGGTTACCCTTCCATCGCCGCTATCGTCCGACGCTTGTGAACTCGTCGTTCCCGACATCACGCCGCTTGCCGAACCAGCCACGTTTCGCGCCCTCGCCAAAGGATCGCGCCAAGTCGTTTCCGTCGTAGCTAGGTTTGTCGTACCGGAAGGCCCCGCGAAACTCGGCTCCGCCAGCGAACGCGTGCAAGCTGCAGAAGCCGCGCGCGTCGCCTTGTGCGAAGAACGCGCTCACGTCATGGGTCGTCGAAATCAACTCGCTGGCGTGCAGTTTGACCTCGGTCTGGACAAACGGTTTCAAAAGGCAAACGCTCGCACTCGTATTGGCGACGCCCTCGCCATGACCAAACTCGTTCAAGATGAACTCGCCGAAGTCGACACGCGTATCGCGAAGCTCGACCGCGACATCACCCAAGCTGAACGACTCGTCGAAGCCGCGCGCGTCGCCGAATACCAAGCTCGCGCAGCGGAACGCGAAGGTGCGTCACGACCAACCTTGTCGTGTCACGTGCGGCTTGGTCCAGGACAAACCACGCCGGAGACGCTCGAAATCGAGTACACTGTACTCGCAGCGCGTTTTTGGCCCACGTACAAAGCGTGGCTTACGAAAGGTGCTACGCGCGTACGCCTCGAGCTAGATGCGCTTGTCGTACAAGATACCGGTGAAGACTGGACCAACGTGGAAATGTCGTTGTCGACTGCGGATTTGGTGCACGATGCCCGTTTGCCCGAACTGGCGTCGTTACGGTTTGGCCGGGCGTCACCAAAACAAAAGCGTGGTTATCGAGCGCCGCCTCCGGGCCTCGAATCTATGTTTGAAGCGTACGATACGGCGATGACGGCGAGTCTTGCGGCACGTACACGTGACAATGTGGAAGCGGTTCGCTCAGCGCTGCCTTCACCATCGCGACAGAGCGTTGGGGCCCCGCCTCCGCCCAGTTTATCTCCTATCGGGACGACGCAAACGCGCTCTGGCAGCTATCAGGGCATGCCCATGCCCAAGTGCGTAGATGAAGGAGGCGACGATTTTGATGGCGCCATGCTCGAGCGTGTCAAATCCAAAGGAGGTTCGTCGTCACGAACTCGGGCGGGTGCCATTGCTCCGCAAACTCGTTCTTTGCGGTCGGAGTCAATGCCTGCAAGCGCTCCAATGCCCAAATCCATGGGTCCCATGGGTGGGTTTGGCGGGGGCGGACTGCCGGGAGCGGCAAGTTATGGAATGCTAGCCGAAGAAGCCGAACAATTCCGCGACGATGATTTGTCGGTTGGTCTTGTCGAACCCGACGATGCGTGGCTCGATTTCGATGCGCTGAAAGTACCTGGTGCGGATGAACCTCGGCGGGGAAAACTCACGCGTTTACCCGATGATCACGCGCGGTCGGAAGCAATACGCGCAAAACAAAAAATCGAGAGTATGGCGAGTCCGGCACGAACCAAAGATCCATACGTCTACCGCGGTTTGTTCGACTATTGTTACGACGCGGTGGGCCGCGGCGATATTCCATCGAATGGACGGCCGCATCGGGTACATGTGCAAGCAGGCGAAGGCCCGGCCAAACCTCGATTTCGCACGGTGCCGCGAGAATCGACAGACGTCTTTCGGGAAGCCCTCATTGAAAATCCCATGGGCGCTCCGCTTTGCGCTGGCCCGATGGACGTATTTCTCGATGGTGCGCTCATTACGACCACCGAATCAGCAGCCGTGGATCGTGGCGGTATATTCGTCGTCGGCTTAGGCGTTGAAGATCGAATACGAATAGCTCGTAATGCCCGCATTGAAGAAAGTTCCGCGGGACTGCTCGGCGGCTCGACGCATATCGATCATCAGGTCACGGTCGACATCACATCGTCGCTGGGCATGTCGGTCAATATTGAAGTGCTCGAGCGAATTCCCGTCACGGACGACAAAGACATGACTATCAAGGTCACTTCGGCGGACCCCGAACCTGAAGTGTACGACCAAAGCGACTTGGGTTCGCCTATTCGCGGCGGGCGTCGTTTCCGCGTGGACGTGGCCGCGGGAGGCAAAGCAAAAGTCGCGTACGGCTATCGTATCAAATTGCCAGCGAAGAGCGAAGTTGTCGGAGGAAACCGCCGTGAGTGACACCGTTGTAGAAAAGGGTCG
>JANORL010001192.1:0-5569 GCA_031415295.1 Polyangiaceae bacterium
ACGCGAAGCGTTCAACCGGCATGCAAGTCGAATTTCTTCCTAGGGCGCTGGGGGCTGATGTGCGAATTGCGGGCAAACCCTGGGACGGGCGATGGGGTTTGGGGCAAAGGGCGCCAAAGACGACCCGATGCCCCAAATGTAAAACACCGATCAGGTGCGGGTCTTGAGGCCTTCGCGATCGAGCACGACGATGCGGCGCCGATCGACCTCGATGATCCCTTTGCGGCGGAGTTCGCCGAGGGTGAGGGTCACGGTTTCGCGAGTCGAGCCGATCATGCTGGCCATTTCTTGATGCGTGAACGGTGCCGAGATGAGCACGCCACGCGGATCCGGAATGCCCCAGCGAGTCGCTGCTTTGAGCAAGAACTCGGCCAAACGAGCTTCGACGTTGCGGAACAACATCGACGCGAGTCGTTCTTCGGTTTCCGCGTTGCGTTCGACGAGTGAAGTGAGCAGCGCGTTGGTCAGGGCGAGGTCGTTGCCCATGAGGTTACGCACGGTGGCCATCGGGACGACGAGGGCTTCGACGTCTTCGGTGGCGATGGCGCTTTCGCGGTGATTCGGGACGCTGCCGAGAGCAGCTTCGCCAAGCAGATCGCCTGCTCCGCGGTAGCCGAGGGAGAGCGTGTGACCTTCGTTCAGTGCACGGACCAAGCGAACGCGACCACTTCCGATCATGACGATCGAGTTGGCCGGGTCGCCTTGCGTCACGAGCGGCCGGCCGCGCGTGACACGTTGAACCGTGCCCGAGTCTGAAAGTGCCGTCTGAGAAGCGGCGGAAGCGGCACTTCCAACCGCTCCACGTCGCAGAATCCGGCGCTTACGCGCATCCGGATCAAGCCCCCCGTCGTTACCGACCGCTCCAGTTCGAGCCGCTGCGTTCGGTGCTATCGCGTCCTTACCCATCATATCGACAAATCTCCTGGTGAATTTTTGGTGCGGGTTTCGCCGTTCGGGCCCAAATAAAAACGCGGTTGCGTTGACATCTCCGAAGTTTGGCCCGTACATTTCAGGAATCGGTCCCCGGAGAAACCATCCTGGCGGGGGCCGCTGCCCCGCTCACCTCACAGATACGGATCGTTCGATGCGCTTTTTTAGTGGAAAAATTACTCTCCTCAGTGAAGAAATCGTCAAGGCCGTGGCAGAAGGCGGCGATGTGGAATGCGAAGACCGCAAAGAGGTGGTCCGTGACATCGAATCGGTGTTCGCCAGCTACTTGGCGACGGACCGTGAAGTCATGGAAAAAGCCAAATCCATGCTCGAAGCCCGAAGCCTTCCTCAATCCGAATTCGGTAGGATTCGCAAGGTCATCGCTGAACAAAAAGGCATCAAGGTGGGCGAGGACATGCTCGACCACTTACTCGATCAGTGTATCGAGATGCTCTTACACTCGAACAACGTTGAAGAAGTCTTCTGCGGCGATCACGATCTCCGCCGAAAGATGCGTCCCATCCTGAAAAAATACCTTGCTGCCGACGAAGAACTCGATGTCGAAATCCGCAGCAAGTTGAAGCATGTTCAAGAAGGAACGCGTACCTGGGAAGTTGAGTACCAGCGGATCGCAGGAGACGTTCAGCGCCGTAAGGGCCTGACCTGAGGAGCGCGTCATGGGTTGGATTCCCAAGGTCGAGCAAAAACGACACTTTTGCTACAAGTGCAAAAATGAGCTGATCTTCGAAGTGAAGCTTCAGCGCCAGGACAATTGTCCACACTGCAGCGTCGACATGCACTGCTGCAAAAACTGCGAGTACTGGGATCCGTCTGCGCACAATCAGTGCAAAGAACGGATCGCCGAGTACATCCCCGATCGCGAGAAGGCGAACTTCTGCTCGTTCTTTACGTTCAAGAACGGCGTACCTGAAGACAAAACCGTCCAGATCGCGAAGTCGAAGTCGAAACTCGACGATCTTTTCAAGAAGAAGTAGCGGACCCTAACGACGTTTCAAGCATCCTAGCTGGCATGTCCAACGCTCGTTATCTCGTCACTGGAGGAGCTGGTTTCATCGGCTCCAACATCGTTTCGGCGCTCGTTGCCGCGGGCGAACGCGTTCGTGTACTCGACGATCTTTCCACCGGTTCCTGGGAAAACCTTGCCGCCCTAAACGACGCGACGCTCGTCGAACGTCTCGAGGGGGACATTCGCGACGCGAAGACTGTCGCGCGCGCGTGTGCTGGTATTGAAGTCGTGTTCCACGAAGCGGCGCTGGGATCGGTGCCGCGGAGCATCGACGATCCCGTGACAAGCGACGCTGTGAACGTCGGCGGCACGGTCACCGTTCTCGACGTAGCGCGTCGTTCCGGAGTGCGGCGCGTCGTGTTCGCGGCATCGTCGTCGGCGTACGGCGACACCCCCGTGTTGCCGAAGCACGAAAGCATGCTGGCCATGCCGTTGTCGCCTTATGCAGTGACGAAACTCGCGTGTGAACACTACTGCGCCGTGTTTGCCCGAATCTACGGAATCGAAACAATTTGCCTGCGTTACTTCAACGTTTTCGGACCGCATCAAACGCCCGAAGGCGTCTATGCAGCCGCCATCCCCCGCTTCGTCGACGCAGCGCTCGCTGGTCAGCCGATCCGTATCTTTGGTGATGGCGAGCAAACGCGCGACTTCTGCTTCGTCGACAATGCGGTCCGGGCAAACCTTCTCGCCGCGTCTTCCCCACGTAAACTCACAGGCGAAGTCGTCAACATTGCAGGCGGTCGCCGAGTCAGCCTGAACGCGCTTTGTGCCGAGATCTCCCGCGTCCTCGACCGTCGCGTCGCGGTTGAACATGGCCCACCGCGCGTCGGGGATGTGCTTCATTCGCTTGCGGATATTTCAAAGGCGAACGAATTGATCGGGTACGAGCCGCTGGTCCGATGGGAAGACGGCATCGCACCAACGATTCAGTTTCTCGAAGCTTTGCGATCGTCAGGGCTGGCTGCGGCCACTCGTCTCATCGCTGCATCTCGGGCAGATAGGATGCTCGTTTCTGCACCAAAGAACATGACGTCCGTGAACGCGGTTGCCGCGCGGTCGCAGGCGACGTAGTCGGCAGCTCATGCGCAGTATGACGGGATTCGGACTTGGCGAAGTGCCGCTTGGACAAGGCCGTGTCCTTGCTGAGATCCGGTCCGTCAACCAACGGTTCCTCGACATTCGTACGCGGTTGCCGCGCGACATGGCGGAACTGTCTCTGTTTGCCGAGCAGGTGATTCGCGAACGTTTGCGTCGGGGACGCGTTGAACTCGTGGTGCGTACCGAAGGTCCGTTGCTCACATCAGCGACGCTCGACATTGCCCGCGCCAGGAGTGTGTTTCAGCAACTTGCAACGCTCCGCGACGAACTCGCACCGGGCGCCGAGCTTCCGTTGTCGGTACTGGCCGCGGTGCCGGATCTGTTCGTACCGCCGGCGGGTCCCGAGCTTGCGGAAGTACGCGATGGGGTTCGTCGAGCGATCGAAGCGTCGATTGTGGCGATGGAAGCGATGTGTCGCGCCGAGGGAGACGCGCTACTCGCGGATCTCACGTCACGTTGCGAAATTTTGCACCGATTGCTCGAAGAAGTCGGCACGCATTCGTCGGCATCGCGCGAAACGGCGCAACGACGACTGCATGATCGGCTCGAGCGACTCTTGGCCGCGACGGAGATCGCGATTGATCAAGGGCGTCTCGAAATCGAATTGGCGTTGCTGGTCGACAAGAGCGATTTCAGCGAAGAAGTCACGCGTTTGCTTAGTCATCTCGAGCAACTCGAACGTGTGCTGGCATCGGGTACGACCGAACCAGTCGGCAGGCGACTCGACTTCCTTCTGCAGGAAATGGTACGCGAGGCCAATACACTCGGCGCCAAAGCGCAAGACGCAGCGATCTCGCAACTCGTGGTCGGCATGAAGGTCGAACTCGAGCGGCTTCGCGAGCAAGTGCAGAACGTCGAATGACGATCATTGACGAAGAACGGCCACGACGAGGACGAGATCTGGGCGCAACGACATGAGCGACTTTCTTTTACTCATTGTCTCTTCCCCGTCGGGTGCGGGCAAGACGACGCTCTGCAACCGGCTGCGCGAGGAATTTCCGCAGCTTCGTTTTTCGGTATCGCATACGACGCGTAAGCCGCGTCCGAACGAAGTCGACGGTCGTGAATATCATTTCACGGACAAAGAAACGTTCACGCGGATGATTGGCGAAAACGCGTTCGCCGAATGGGCGCACGTGCATGGCAACTTGTACGGCACGAGTTTGTCCGAGATCGAAGTTGCGCGAAATACGGCCAACGGAGTGTTGTTTGACGTCGACTACCAAGGCGCTCGGCAGATCAAAGCGCGGATGCCTCAAGCGGTAGGCGTTTTCATTTTGCCCCCTTCCCTTGCGGAACTCGAACGGCGACTCCGCGGGCGCGGGACCGAGGACGAACCCACGACGTTACGTCGTCTTCAAGCGGCCAAAGGCGAGATCGAGCACTACGGATTTTTCGACTACGTGATCGTCAACGACGACATTCAACGCGCCTACGACAGCTTGCGCGCCCTTGTTTTTGCGGAGCGATGCAAACGTGATCGGCATGCGCTCCTGTGCGAGCAATTGCTCGCCGAAGGAAAGGTCGGGAGTTAACATGCAGCACGTCCTTGGCGTGATTGGTGGCAGCGGCGTATACGCCCTCGAGGATCTCGATTCGGTCGAAGAGATCGAAGTCGACACGCCTTATGGTCCTCCAAGCGATCTCGTCATTCGCGGACGGGACAAACAGTCCGGCACGATGATGCTTTTTTTGCCGCGGCATGGACGAGGTCATCGCGTTTCGCCTTCGGACATCAACTATCGCGCGAACGTGTGCGCGTTAAAAATGCTTGGCGCCACGCATCTGGTGAGTGTCAGCGCTGTTGGTTCGATGAAGGGAGCGATCGCACCGGGGCATTTCGTCTTGGCTGATCAGTTCATCGACTTGACCAAGCGCCGCACGTCGACGTTTTTCGATCGGGCGATTGCCGCGCACGTGGCGTTTGCTGATCCCGTGTGCCCACTGATGCGCAGCGCCTTGAAGGATGCGGCGGATGATGTGCTCGGACAAACTTCGGTTCAAGTGCACGATGGCGGCACGTACGTGTGTATCGAAGGTCCGCAATTTTCGACCCGTGCCGAAAGCCTGGTGTATCGAAGCTGGGGCGTGTCAGTCATCGGAATGACGGCGATGCCCGAAGCGAAACTCGCACGTGAAGCCGAACTGCCTTACGCGATCTTGGCGATGTCCACGGACTACGACTGTTGGCATTCCACGGAAGAAGCCGTGACGGTCGACGCGGTCATTGCAGTGTTACGCAACAACGTCGAACACGCGCGCAAGGTGCTCCACGCGCTGGCGCGTCGTTTGCCTGATCCGAGCCAAAGCGCCGCATCCAAAGCGTTGAAGGGCGCAGTGATGACGCGTTCCGACCTCGTGCCGGTCGACGTCAGAACGCAGCTGCGCTGGCTGTTACCGAACCTGTGATAAGAGGCCCGCTGTGACCGCAAATTCTTCCATGTTGATCGTGGGTTCCTTGGCCTTCGATCACCTCGAATTGCCTTCGGGCAAATTTTTCGATGTGGTTGG
>JANORL010001193.1:0-5152 GCA_031415295.1 Polyangiaceae bacterium
CCCATAACTATCACCGCTATGCAATCAATTTTGCAGGGCATTCGGAAGATGAAGCACGACGTAAATGGCCTGCGTTAATGAGAATCGTCGAGGAAAAAGTCAAACCAGCTCGCCAACGCCTTGGTCAAACTCCCATCGACCGCGCCCACAAGGAAAAGTGGTGGCTATTCGCTGCCGATCGACCTGAATTACGTCAAGCGGCATGCGCATTAGGACGAATTACAGTCATTCCACGTGTAACGACGCACCTGTGCGTTGCATTCTTACCATCGCATTATATCATTTCGGATCAATTGGTTGCATTCGACTTCGATGATGCGACCTTTTTCGCAGTCCTTCAATCCCGCCCTCACGAAGGCTGGGCGCGCTTCTTCGGTTCATCGCTCAAAGACGATCTCCGTTACACCCCCTCCGATTGCTTCGAAACCTTCCCCTTCCCGCCCGATTGGGAGCACAACAAAAACCTCGAAGCCATCGGCAAAGAATATTACGAATTCCGCGCCGCGCTCATGATCAAAAACAACGAGGGCCTGACAAAAACCTACAATCGATTCCATGATTCGGACGAAACGTCGACCGAGATCAAAAAACTGCGCGAATTGCATGCCGAAATGGACCGCGCGGTGCTCGATGCGTACAGTTGGACGGACATTGTGCCGGTGTATGATTTCCGCGAGCAATTGGATGAATCGATTCGGTATACGTGGGGCGAAGAGACGCGCGACGAAGTGCTGGCGAGGTTGCTGGAATTAAATCGCGTGATGGCCGCGAAAGAGGCGAAAGAGGCGAAAGAGGCGCAAGAGGCCAAGAAAAACGACGCGCCCAAAGCGGCGAAAAAGGCCGCGGCGGGAAAGAAACGGGGGAAGAAGGACGAGGCGACGTTGAGTTTGTTGCCCGTGGGCAAAGACGGCGAGACGGAGTAACATCGGGAACTGTATGAAAGTCACCAAGGTAACGCTGTCGGAGTTCAGCGCGTTCAAAGAGGCTACGCTCGAACCGTGCACCGGTATCAATGTGTTTCTCGGGACGAACGCGAGCGGGAAATCGCACGCCATGAAGGCGCTTTACGCGCCCATCAAGACGATGGGGCAAACCGATAGCACCATCCCGCTCGATGCTCGATTGCACGAAAAGCTGGCCAAAGTGTTTCGTCCTGATGAAGGTTTCCTCGGGCGCCTCGTGCGACGTCGCAAAGGGCAAGGCCAAGGGTATATCGACATCGAGGGGACGACGGGAAACATCGGCGTGACGCTTTTCACGCGCGGGAAGAAAAAGATAGAGGTGTGGGCGGATTCGTGGAAAACCGCAGAGCCAACCATTTATTTGCCGACGCGCGAAGTGCTGGCCATGTACGAAGGTTTTGTCGCGGCTTATCAAGCGCGCGAGTTATCATTCGACGAGACGTATTACGACGCTTGCGTGGCGCTTGGTCGATCGGTGTTGCGAGGTCCGCGGTCGGAGCAAGCCCGAACGCTCATCGCGCCCATTGAAATCGCGCTCGGGGGCCAAGTGGCATTGCAAGGCAGCCGATTTTACGTGGTACGCAAAGACGGGGTGATGGAAGCGCACCTCGTTGCTGAGGGACTTCGCAAAATTGCGTGCCTCGCTCAATTGGTGCTCAATGGTTCCCTCACGACGAACGGGATCTTGTTTTGGGACGAACCCGAAGCGAACCTGAATCCGCGTCTCGTTTCGCTCGTGGTCGACATTTTGGTGGAACTCGGCAAACGCGGCGTGCAAATGTTTGTCACGACGCACGATTGTCTGCTCGCGCACAAGTTATCGCTGCTCTCGGAATACGGCAAGCACCCCGATGTGGCGATTCGATTCTTCGCGTTTCATCGCGACGGCGAACACGAACCGGTGCAAGTTTCACCGGGAAAGACGCTGGCGGACTTGCCGGACAACCCGATCTTGGACGAATTCACGAAGCATTACGATTTCGAGCGAAAGTTGTTCGACGAAAGTGTGTCGGGAGCGTCCACGTGAGCGCCACGTACGCGGAGAGCCGCCTGGAATTCACATTTAGCGACGAATGGCGGGTGGTCAAATGGGACGATCATACGGCGTTCAAGAATGGATTGTGCAAAGCCGGCGACACCAAAAGCGTCGACTTTGTTGGCGTGTTTATTGGTGGTGCACCGTGGCTCATCGAGGTCAAGAATTTTCGCCAGTATCGTATCGAAAACAAGGAACGATTGTCGAGTGGCGAGCTGGCGAAAGAAATAGCCGACAAAGTTCGCGATTCCATAGCATCCATGACGTGGGCGTGCCGGCGCGCACCGCTCGACGAACGGGAATTGGCGCCTTTCGTGAGAAGTATTTTTGGCTGGAAAGAACGAATCGCTGTCGTGTTATGGCTGGAGGAGGACCGCGTTTTGACGCCGGTCCAAGCCTCGGCAATGGCCGAGACGATCAAACACGAGCTGAAATGGCTGAACCCCAAGGTGTTCATCATGTCCCGTGATTTGGCGGAAAAGAAACAGTTGCCAGGCATTCGCGTGGTGGGGGAAAGTGAGAGCGCGGCATAGTTTGTGAGTGCCTGGCACTTTTTCCAGGAGGTACACGAGGAACGAAGAGACGCGCTCTTGTTCAACATAGACGAACCATCGGAAAAAGGCTCGGGATGAGGAGCGAACTGACGTGGCCGAGCAGGAATCGCTTGACACGGCAACGTGCACGGATACGGTGGCAAGGATGAGTTGGCGCACGCGCATTGAAGTCAATCCCGAGATTCTCGTGGGAAAACCCATCATCAAGGGCACACGTCTTGCGGTAGAGTTTGTCCTCGATCTGGTCGCTGCTGGATGCCCCGAAGACGAGATCTTGCGAAACTACCCGGGCTTGAGTCACGACGACATTCTCGCACTTTTTCCAAAGTGCGTTTCCGGAGGCGTGCCGTGTATCTGACGAAGTTCAAGGCGACGAACATCAAGTGCTTTGACGATGTCGAGTTGACATTTCCGGCGAACGTCGACGGCTCGCGTGCAGGATGGAACGTCTTGCTCGGTACGAATGCAACCGGCAAAACGACATTGCTTCAAGCCATCACCGTGGGTCTCATTGGAGAAACGGCGGGGATGCGTTTGATTTCGCCAGCATCATGGGTACGCCGTGGGGCCAGGCATGGGACATTCGAGGTAAAATTTCTCAGGGGAGAAGCTGATACCGCGATTGGACAGCCACGCGGGGGGGAGTATCGTGCGACGTTCATCGTGACCGGAAATGAATCCATCGAGCTTGACGGACGCGACTACACTTCCCCGCAAATCGCGCTGCGTGACACGGACGACAAGGCATTGAGCGGGCTGTTGAAAGGCCCCTATGCCACCGATAAATCTGGATGGTTGGTGTGCGGGTTTGGTTCTTTTCGTCGATTCACAGGGGGAAGCGATCACGAATTGGCGTATGACACCGGTAGGGTCGGACGTGTCGCTTCGCTCTTCAAGGAATCGGTAGCGCTCGAACGAAGCGTGAATTTTTTGCCGACTCTTTATGCACGTGCCCAAAATCAGAAATTGACCAAAAAGAAAAAGAAAGATGCCGACAACGAATACGCATTGGTCGGCGGGATAATCAATCAACTCTTGCCCGAAGGCGTCGAGTTTTCCCATGCGGATATGGAACGAGCGTACTTTCGGGCCCCTGGAGCATCGAGCGTCGACCTGCTCGATCTCAGCGATGGTTATCGGAGTTTCTTGTCCCTGGTTTTGGAATTGTTGCGGCAGATATCGGAAGCAATGGGTGGGGTAACCACATTTGCCGTGAAAGATGCAAAGGAGCAGAAGTGGCGCGTGAACGTCGAAGCCATCGTACTCATCGACGAAGCCGATTTAAGGCTACATCCTTCATGGCAAAGGGAATTTGGTCCGCGACTCCGTGCCGTTTTTCCCAAAACGCAATTCATCGTTTCGAGCCACAGTCCATTCATCGCCCAAGAGGCCACGCCGCATGGACTCTTCGTCCTTCAATCACCGACGGCTCACGCCGGTGTTCGATGCGTCAAACCAATTCCGCGCGTGGCGGGGTGGACGGTCGACGAAATCTTGCAGAGTCCACTGTTCGGACTGGAGAGTACGCGCTCGACAGAAACCGAACAATTGTTGAACGAGCACGCAGCGCTTCGTGGTACCGAGAAATTCGGCACGCCAACGAAGAAGCAACGAGAGCGTCTCGAATTCATCGAAAAAGCACTTGCGGAACAAATGACCTCGCCCGCCGAACAGCACCGTCGCGAACTCGACTCGAGAATACGCGATGCTGCTGCGAAGTTGCGAGGAGCGCGCCATGCTTAGGCTCGAGCGCCGCAAAGTCGAACAGTTTCTCGATGTCAACCATCGCAAAGCGTTGAAGAAGCGCGTCGCTGCCGCCGTAAAACTGGCGGCAAAGCAGCCATCAAAGAAGCGCAGTGACAGCATTCGTGACGCATGGAAAAACTTTCGCGCAGGAAAATCCAGCCCTGGTACATGCAATCTTCTATGGAATGAACTCTGCGCGATGTGCTTCGAGAAATGCGCATTGTGCGAGGTTCCCGGTCCTGGCACGATCGAGCATATCGAAGAGAAAGCAAAAAAACCGTCAAGGATGTTCGACTGGGACAATCAGCTCGCGGCTTGCGGTGATTGCAATCGCAATCGAGAAAACAGCCAGATGGATGCTTCACCCATCGACCCCAGTGGCCAAGAGCCGCTCGATTACTTTGGTTGGGACGAACACGGCAAGTTTACGCCGAATCCCAAGTGCCGCGATCAAGTCAATGCTCATATCGCTATGTACAACCTGACGCGCTTCGACGATGCACGAAAACATCGCCTCGTGAGCCTTAAAGGGCATCTATTTGCATTGACGGATCAGGACGCGCCCGCACACGAAACCATCGCCGCCATTCAAGCGGAATTGGAAGCGACGACCGCCTGGCAGGGCCCCATTCGCGAGTACTTGCTCCGTCCCCCAACGCTGGCCGATGAATGGCTCATCGATGAAGCACTGCGCCGGCTACCCTCCATTCGCACTTGGGTGCGGCCATGGCTCCGACCGGACAAATTGGCTGGCACCCGATGGCCCTAAGTTTTGGTACATCTCACAGCATCGCCATGGTTCACTTCACGGCGAGCCGATCAACACGTCTCCGCCGCCTAAGAGGGTGTCTATC
>JANORL010001194.1:0-4712 GCA_031415295.1 Polyangiaceae bacterium
TCCCGCCATTGGCCTCGAGTTTGCCCGCATTCACGAACGTGAACTGCTGGATGCCCTCGAGCGCGACATGTCCAACCAAGCGATACTGGTGCGGACGTTTGTTGAATCAGGTCTACGCGAGGGCAAACCGCTCGATGACGAAAGTTATGGTCATGTTCTAACCACCGCGGCGAAACGAACACGTACGCGCATTCGGATCATCGACGAAAGCGGCAATCTCGTCGCCGATTCGCACGCGGAAGGGCCGCCCGAAGGTCCCGAACCATTACCTCCGTCGATGCTGCCGCGTTCGCGCGAAGTGTCGCATGTCATCGACGCATTCGCCGATCCGCAAGAAAAATGGCCTGAACTCGCGGGTCGCAGTGAAATCCGCGCGGCGCTTGCGGGAAACAAATCCACGTTTACGCGCGTACGTGACCGCAAACCTGGCGTGTTTTTGTTCCTCGCCGAACCCATTCGTTTTGGCGGCGTGTGGGGTTGTGTCTATCTTGCCCGGTCCACACAACCCGTTCTTTTCGAACTTTATCGTATTCGATCGGGACTCATTCGCGTGCTCGCCGTAGCGCTCTTGGGTACGGGCCTCGTTTCGATTCTTTTGGCGCTCAGCATTTCACGCCCACTCGGTCGACTTTCCAGAGCCGCAAAACGTATTGCCATGGGCGAGCAAGACGTGGTCGTGCCCATTGGTGGCGGTGGTGAGATTCGTGAATTGGGTGAAGCATTCGCGGCCATGAAAGAACGTTTGGATGCGCGCATGCGCTACATTTCTGATTTTGCAGCAGATGTCGCCCACGAATTCAAATCACCGCTCACGTCGATTCGCGGCGCTGCCGAATTGCTTGGCGAAGGGGCACTCGATGATCCAGACGCGCGTAGTCGTTTTTTGCGGAACATCGACCTCGATGTGGAACGACTCGATCGCTTGGTTTCCCGCCTGCTCGAATTGTCGCGCATTGAAGCAACGGCGGAAGCGATGCGTCCGTGCGACGTTGAATCGCTCGCGGAACGGGCGGTCGAGCGGGCATCGAGTCCCGATCAACCGGTTGAATTGTTATATCAAGCGGAAAAATGCATTTTGACGTGTCGAGCGATGGATTTGGAAACGGCGCTAGGAAATTTGCTCGACAATGCGGTACGGTTTTCCCCTGTGGGTAAACCCGTGACGTTGATGATTGAAGGTGGGCCGCAAAAAGGAACGATGCGATTTCAAGTACGCGATCGCGGATCAGGCATTGCTCCGGCGATTTTGCCGCGTATTTTTGATCGGTTTTTCACGACAGACAACGATCGTGATGGCACGGGATTGGGTTTGGCCATTGTGAAAAGCGTGGCCGAAACGCATGGCGGTAAAGTTTTTGTGGAGAGCCGTCTGGGCGAAGGGGCGACGTTTACGCTCGAGATTCCCTATCGAGGCTAAACGACCATACCGGCGGACCGGATGGTTCGCTCGCACGTATCACCGAAAACCGAGCTCGCTACGGACCCACCGACACAGTATGGGGCGAAGCGCCATGTTCGTATCCAAGATCCTCGGTGGTCGTAAAAGACTCGTTCACGTAACCCGAGGAACTGCCGTCGTCCGTTATCACTCCACCAAAGAATTCAGTTGTTGGATCATGCAAGAACCCCAATGCTCCGACCAGTTGCCTGAACTCCTAACGCGCTGCGTTTGGCCAATCTTTCTTGACGTGGTCGAAACCAAACGCGTACAACGACTTCATGCGCTTTTCACGTCGCTGGTCATTCGCCCTCTTGTTTTTCTTTTGCGCCTGCGCAACCGGAAACGAACTCGGCACTTCGGCCGGTGGAACAGGGTCGCTCACATCGAGTTCGACAAGTGGCTCAACGAGCAATTCGTCAGGCAGTTCGTCAAGTAGTTCCGGCGAAAGCGGCGGAGCGGCGGGAGCTGGCGGAGCTGGCGGAGCTGGTGGAACCGGCGGCGTCAACATGGGTGGTATGGGCGGCGCCGGAGGCAGCGTTTCCAGTGCATCGAGCACATCGAGCACATCGAGCACATCGAGCAGCAATTCGAGCAGTTCGTCGTCGAGTTCCAGTGGAATGGGTGGTGCCGCTGGAATGGGCGGTATGGGCGGCGCCGGAGGAGGCCCGACGGGGACGCTCGTCGCAATGGCCGGACCGACTGCAAGCGCTGCTTCTTTCGAGCCTGCCACGGGCTGGACGAATGCTCCGCTGAATTTTTCGTTTTATTCGGCGGACATCGCGCCGAGGATGGCTGGAGGCGCTTTGGCGGTGATGCGTCGTTCGAGTCTTGTGGCGGAAGAAAACAATGAATTGTTTTGGACGACGTGGACGAAAGCCCTGGGATTCACGACGCCTCAAAAAGTCGGCACATTCGGGTTTGCCCAAGATGGTCCCGCGACTGCACCAGCGGGCATCGCTTCGGTCATGACGTTCCTCGGGACGGACAACAAGCATTATTTCGCGCAGAATGACAATGGAACTTCGTTTGGTTTATTCGGTCCCATTCCTGCAGGAATGGTCCAAATCCAAGCGTTCGGTCCTAGCGCCGCGGTGCTCGCCAGCGATGGCGTGGGTGTTTATGCCGTGTACGCGGGAGACAATGCGCAACTTTATTATTCGTACAAATCGAGCCCCGGAGGAGCCTGGGGACCTTCGACACAAGCGCCAACGTCGACCGTGATCAATACACTTCGCCCGTTTGCATTCGTGGATGCAGCCCAAGACTTACGCATCGTGTATGTGCGACAAATCGACAATCGCATTTGTATGGTCAAACTTGTAACGCCGCAAAATTCGTGGACGGCGGAAGAAGCCATTGCGACAGCGACCACGGCGAAACAAGCCACTGCTGCCGAATTGAGCCCCGGCGGTGATATCGTGATAACGTACCATGCCCTGATCAACGAAGGGATTCATTTCGTCCGCGGAAAAGATGGCGCGTTCGTTTCCATTTCGACCATTGAAGTGCCTCTTGTGGGAACATCGACACCCATTGTCGTGCGTGGTTTGTCGGGCGCCGACGCGGAGATTGTTTATACAGCCGGTGGCAAACTGCGACATGCACGCGTCAATGGAAATGCCGCTACGACATCCGATGTACCCGGAGTAATCACCGCAACGACCGTGACTGCGACAATCGTCCCGTGACCTGAAATAAATTCGGCGTCATCGCCCATAAGCGCCAACGTAAGCTCTGCCCACTCCGGGTTCATGTTAGCGCTTATGCCCTCATTGCCCGCTGCCTAGTCGAATCACCGCCCCGCATCCGCATCCGGCAAACCACCATCCATAATGGGCGCTTCGGCAATACATTCGACGACCGATAACTTCATCGCTTTGCCCGCCGGACGCGCAATCAACAACGACGCCCGCGTCCCCGCCAATACTTCACCATTACCAAGTTCCGGTTCGCGACGTAATTCCCCCACGAGTTCCCCCTTCGCCGAAAGTGGCCCGATCTTCGTCGCTCCGGACAACGACGCAATCGCCATCCACCCCGGCAACAAGTCCGGCACACCCGTCGAAGTGCCTTCATCCGTCACGAGAAACGCTTCGGCCAGCCCGGACAAACGCACCGCAACCGTCATCACTCTTCCGCCCGTCGACCCACTCGGCGTGTCGTCGTCACGATACGCCACAATCAATCCCCCATCCTCCGACGCCTCGACATCGAATGCGAGCGCATGGCCATCCTTCGGCGTCACCGCACGCGGCAATGCAACAGCTTCACCCCGTTCGTCGAGCGGCACGACTTCCACCCAACGCGGCTGAATGGCTTCCCCACCTAACCCCGTATCCTCGTCTTTCGGCTTTTTCGCTTCGCCAACGACCGCATACGCGAGCCAATACCCACCAGGCCTCACGGCCAAACGTGGCACTTCCGCATCGTGTTTCGACGACGATATCGGCCGCGCACCTCCGTCCGATTTCATCGTTTGAGGGTCAAACGATTCAATCATCACCATCGTGCGTTTACCGTCTTTGCTCACGTCGTCCCATACGAGCACCGCATGATCGCCCGATGTCGCAAGATCCACAGCGAGCGATTCATCCCGCCCTTCACTCACTTCCGGACCCCACGTGACTTGTTCGCCCGTAACTCTCGCCACGCGTATCGCGCGCCCTCCCGCATTCGGCTCGAGCATCGCTGCAAGAACGGAATCCTTGTAGCCCGTCACCGTCGGCGCATCGAAATCCCCACGACTACGGCCGAGTTTTACCAGTTTCCCGTTGCGACCATCGGCTCCGATCCGAACCACCATCGCAAATGAACCACCATCCCCGTCACGCAACGCCCCCACGGCAAACCCATCGCTCATGACTGCGCCACGCCCAAGTTCCACGGCAAACGGCGCCAACTCGTCGAATTCTTCGTCCTCTTCGTCCCTCGGAAGCTCGCCGTTTTCGCCCGATCCGGCGCTCGAGCCAGCATCCACACGCATACGCGTCGTTGGTTTCTCGCCCACGACAAACGCGTCCGGCGAAACGGCTTTGCACCGTGGAGGCACGACGATAGGCACTGGAGCTGCTGCGTCTTCTTCCTCCTGCTGCGTGGGGTTTGTCTTGAACACGTTGGTTGCGACATCGCGCGCGCCTATGTACCGCACACCCGCGATGATCGCGGCGATGACGAACGCCGCCCCGACCACACCCGCAAGCCCACTGCCGCCCCCGTCGTTAGGGACAGGTTTCTCGACGAGCTTTTCCCGACCTTTTTGCGTCATGCCGAG
>JANORL010001195.1:0-6763 GCA_031415295.1 Polyangiaceae bacterium
GCGAGTTGTTCTCGAGGTGGGAGTTTGACGACGGGTGTCGAGTCTTCGCCGACGAGGATTTGGCTTTTGGAGACGATGATGAGGACGCCTTCTTCGGCGGGCTCACCGGTCATGACGGAGGCGGGCAAACGCAGGTCGTCGGACTGCGGGATGGCGCCGGCGGACGACGCAAGGCTCTTCAGAAGGAAGACGAGGATGATCGTCATCAAGTCGAGCATTGCGGTGATGTTGAGGAAGTCGATCTCGGGTTCCCGAGCGTTTCTCCTCTTGGCTTTTCGAAGGGCGGCCTTGTAGCGGACGATGCTGCCCTGTTGCGCGTGTTGTGTTTGCGTCGCCGTTTGTCCGGTGCTCATCGCCCTGCTCCCACGACACCGAAGTGCACGTCGGTGAAGAGTTCTTCTTCGCCGTTTTTCCGCAGCGCATCCATCGTGTCGATGATGGTTCCGTAATCGATGTTCGACTTGGCGGTGATGGTCACCTGCGTTTCGTCTTTGAAGTCGGGGCTGGCGGTTTTGAGTTTTTTGGCGCAGGCGGTGATTCCAGCGAAGTCGTGCACGCGTTGTCCGCCGCTGGTTTGGATGGGGAACGTGATGCCGGCGCCGGTGCCTTGACAACCGGGGGCGATGTTGCCGCCGGAGGTTTTGAGAGAAATACCATCGTCCGTGACAAACGCTGACAGGTTGAGCGCTTTGGTCGCGACGTCGCTTTTGCCTTTGCCGCCGATGGCTGGCGGAGTCGTATCGATCGACGTGATGAACGTGACCGAGACGCTGGCGAGCACGAACATCATCACGTTGGTGATGATGTCGAGAAAGGGGACGATGTTGAGCTCTCCCGCTTCTTCACCGGGGGCCGATTCGACGGGTTGAGACAAGCGCCGAATGCGAGATCGCTGTGCGGCGCTGAGCGGGGCATCGTTGTTCTCGGCCATGTAGCGCGCGCCTTACAGGTTCGGCTTGCTGATGGTGAGGAGGTTGAAGACGCGTTCGGTGGTGGCTTCGAGGTCGTGCTGGATGGTCTTCGAACGCGTGTGAATCACGACGTGCGCGATCATGCAGACGACGGCGATGCCGAGACCGAAGGCGGTGTTGTACATGGCTTCTGCGATACCGTTCGAGAGCATTTGCTGCTTGACTGCCGCGGACAAACCCGGAGCGGCAATCGATGAGAAGGTCTTGATGAGACCGCTGACGGTACCGATGAGGCCGATGAGCGTGGCGATGTTGGCTAGTGACCAGAGCGTGCCGACGCGTTTTTCCACGGCGGGTTTCAGGTCGGACAGCTTCTCGCTGAGGGAGGCGTCGATTTCATCGGCGCCTTTGCTTGCCTGCGTCAAACCCGCTTTGACGAGTTGCAGGACGGGGTAATCGCCGGCATCGCAGAGCTTGATGGCGCGGTCGACGTTGCCTGCAACGACGAGTTTCTTGATCTGAACGAAGAACTCTTTGGAGTTGACGCGGTAGCGATCGAGTTGGAAGTACGTCCGCTCGATGATGATGGTCAGCACGATGGCGGAGACGACCACGTTCATCATGAGGAACGTGGGGTTTTCCTTGATGGCCGCCCACATTCCTACTTCGCTCCCACCTTCAGCCGCCAACATGAACAGGTGCCGCATCCTCGCGATCCTTTCTTCCTGCTTACCTACGATATGTCCGAAGCATCGTGACGAATCGACGGAGCTTTTATCGCGCTGCGTGTGCGCGAGGGCGGCGAATATAGCCGCCGCAGGATCGCAGAGGCAAGCAAAGCGCGGAATTGAGTGGGGATAGGCGTTACTTCCGACGCTGGGGTGGGGACGTATCGCGCAGGGCAGGCGCTGTGGAGCTGGATCCTTTCACGTGCTTTGCAAAAGAGAGGGAACTTCGAGATCCAGACCAAATCTGCTTGACGTCGGGTGGTTTCAGTCGCGAAGATGCGACCGCCCAGCAAACATCGAGCTTCACGTGGGCACCTGAGAACGGTGTAGACGTGAAGCCGGTACGAGCGGGGTCGAAGGAAGCACAACACGCTACTTGCACGGAGATGCGCCGCTCGGTTAGCGTCTTCCAACGCATGGATGCGTTGGCCGATCGCCTTGCAGACAATGTGGGGTGGGCGGCTGCGACAAACGGCGAAATCGCACGAAGAACGTCGAAAAATCCGTCGCATTCCAAACGACAAGACTTTCAAAGGGCGACACCTCGGCCCCAACCAGAGGCGCAAGCTGGAGGACGAATCAATGCACGCGATGTACGAGCACTTCAGAGAGGGTGGATGGGGCATGTGGCCCATCCTGTTTTGGTCGATCCTCACGATCGGCATTATCGTCGAGCGCGGGATCTATTTGTTCGGGTCGGCGATCAACAAGGAAGTCTTCCTCGCCACGATGCAGAAGTGCATCCTTGCGGGTGATGTCGCCAAGGCCGTCAAGATGTGCTCCGCCGCCAACGCGCCGCTAGCTCGCATTGTGCAAGCCGGCCTTGTCAAGGTGAATCGCCCTGACGAAGAAGTTCAGGCGGGGATGGACGAAGCTGCTCTTCGCGAGTTGCCCAAGCTCAGCGCTCGCACGGCGTATTTGGGCCTTCTCGCAAACTTGTCCATGCTCTCGGGCCTTCTCGGCACGGTGACGGGTCTCATCATCGCCTTCGGTTCCGTCGGTGGTGAGTCTGTCGATCCGAGCCAAAAGGCTCGCGTGCTCGCGCAAGGTATTTCCGAAGCCATGAACTGCACGGCGTTCGGTCTCGCGGTCGCCATCATGGCCCTCATCGGCTTCGCCGTTCTCAACGGCAAGACGCAACAGGTCGAAGACGACATCAACGAAGCATCCGTCATGGTGCTGAACCTCGTCGTGTCGAACCGCCAGAAGGTCAACGTCAACGCTGTTGGTCAAGCGGCTGCCTGATCACTTCGCAAAAGGGCAGTTTCCGCGCCTAAACTGCCCTTTTTTCGTAACCAACCTTCTTTCGCTTGGATGAATTTTTTCGGAAACTTCCAGCGTCGAGTGGTTGTCGAAGAAAAGGCGCCCTCGCCATTCGTGCGGGGTGATTTGTAGGGACCCGGGAACGCGAAAAACGTTCCCGACCAACATGCTCGCAAGCTCGAGCGATGCAGGAGGCACAGCATGGGTGGCGTAGATGTCGGCAGCGAGGGTGGTGGGAAGAAGGCTACCAACGCGGAAATCAACATGGTTCCGTTTATCGACCTGTTGATGTGCACGATCGCGTTTCTTCTGATCACTGCCGTTTGGGTCACCAATTCGCGTATGAACGCGGATGCTCAAGTGCCTGGTCCGCCAAACCCGGACAAGGAATTGACGCCCCAAACGCCCGAAAAAGTGCTGAACCTGCACGTCGGCGAAACCGATTTCGCCCTTATCTGGAAGCAAGGCGCGACAGTCGTCAGTGAAATTCGCGTCCCGAAAAACTCGAGTCCCGACAGCCCGATCATTCGTTATCCCGAACTGGCGGCGAAGATCGAAACCGAGTGGACAGCGAACGGCAGCCATCGCGATCCGAGCGACAAGAAGTTCGACCAAGCCATCATGCACACCGACAATCGCACGGCTTTCAAAGAAATTATCGGCGTGCTCGATGCGCTCTACAAAACCAGGCGCACGGTCAAACTCCCCGACGGTAAAGATAAAGAATTTCCCGTCTTCAACATGACTTTTTCCGTTCGCTAAGGAGTACACGTCGATGAGTGGCGGAAAATCACACGGCGGCGCTAAACACCACAACCCGCATGCGCACGTCATCCACAAGCCTGGACGACGCTTGATGCACGGGATTACGCTCGGTTTCGTTCAGAGAAAAGTTTTGGGACACGGCCACAAAGCAACGAACGCCGCCCTGAACCTCGTGAGCTTCATCGACTTCCTCATCACCACCGTCATCTTCTTGCTGATGTCGTTCTCCGCGTCCGGTGAAATCACCGTCGACAAGAACGTCAAACTGCCCAAAGCAGAAAACGTCGAAGACATCATCGATGCGCCAATGGTCGCCGTGAACGGCAACCAAATCCTCGTCGATGGCGTTCTCGCCGGCTCCACACGTGCCGTCGAAGAACTCGGACGTATGCAGAAGATCGACGAACTCTTCACGATCCTGAAGAACAAGCGTGAGCTTTGGAAGCAGATCCAGCCGAACAAACCGTTCCCTGGCGTTTGCATTCTCCAAATCGACTCGAACGTCCCCGCACTCGTTGTCAAGAGCGTCTTCCAGACGGCTGCGTTCGCAGGTTATCCGAACGTCAGCTTCATGGTCGGCAAGCTCCCCAAGGGAGGCTGATAGCCTCATGCCCCCCGCGGCGGATGAACGCCCGCGAGGCCTCCCGTCCCTCGCAAAATCCAAAAATGATCGGGTGACCGGCAAGGTCCGTTATCCCTCCCCAAAGTTCTGGGGTTGGACCGGCATCGTCCTTGTCATCACCCTCATCTTCTACTGGAAACAGAGCCAAGCTGAAGTCGAAAGCAGGCGCAGCACGTTGCTCGCTCAGCAACGCGACGTCGTCAGCAAACTCGGCCCACGCTGGTTTCCTCTTCGCGACAAAATCGAGAACTGGTCCATCGAACTCGCCAAAGATCCTGGGGCCGAGGTCGTCGAGAAAAACATTCTCGAATCATGGAAGTTCCTGGACAAACCAGGCATCTACCTGCGTCTCGACCTCGAACAAGCTGCATCTTCCGATTCCCTTCGCAAAGCCGCCAACGATTCGCTTCGTGACGGTTTTACCGCGTGCCTTTTCCGCGCCGAGAACAAGAACCAGCTCTCCGGCAAAGAATGCAAACGCACGCGTGAATGTGAGAAAGAGGAAATTTGCAACGAGCTCGATCGCTGTGCTCCGCCGGCGCAACCCTACAATTTGCGCGTTGCGTACCGATCGTTGCGCATCCTGTCCGATGACTGGATTCGTGACGTTCTCGCAGCCTCCGGGGATCTCGAATTAAGGAAATTCGTGATCTTTTTCGATGACGCCAAGCAGGATGACTTTCCTGTCGTCATTCCGTTTATCGAAAAAGCACAATATTTCGCCCTCGTCCTCGACGAACCTGTCGATAACCTCAACATTCCGCAAGGAAGTTCGAGGAGCGAGGCATTACGTTCGGTCAAGCATGCTTCGCGTGTCGGAATCTGGCGTGTTTCCGACGGTAAAATGGTCGTACGTCTTCGTCGCACACCCGATGTCGACCTGATGCAAGCAGGGGCGCAGCTCGATGAACGTGTCGTGCTCGCGCAAAAGCGTCAGGCCTTGAGTTGTGCGCTTGCCGGTGCCGTCCGTGCGGCCATGGGCGACACAGACATCTCCCTCGACAAACCTCAATAGACGTCTCTGCGTTCGTTTCTTTTAACGAACTGCTCGATCGCGCGCATCCACGATGTGCGCTTTCACGAGTTGTCGCCAAGCGAGCGTGATCGACAGGTACGCTCCTTGTTCAACCAAGCCAAACTTCTCGTTTCTGGCCATCGCCGCAGGGGTTGCTCGGAGCGCGCCGCGTAAACCGAGCACCGGGCCCGTTGCTTGCGTAAAGAACGGCAAGCCAAACCCGAGCGAAAATTCGAGGCCCGGTTCGTTCATCGGGTTTGTCGGCAGTCGCGGAATGGTCCAATAGGCACCAAATCCGATGGCGAAAGAATCGATGGCGAGATCGAGCCGGCCGTTTCCGATCTGCAAGTTGAGCGCGGTGCGCGCCAAGAACATCGGCTCGATGACGAGGCCAGCGGAGATCGAGCGAGGGATACGTCGCGTGTCGTCGAAACTATCGGCGTAGTGGACGTAGACGCCTGCCGACGACAAGAGCAACGCTGACGCAAACGCGGAAAGCGCTGGCCCTTCTTGCATGATCGCCGCACCGGCTCCCAAACGTAGATCCAGGTCGCCGTCGTAACGGCCATATGCGCCATCATCGTCGGCCGCATGAGCGATCGCGGGCATGAGCAGCCCCATGGTTACAAGGCTGAAAAACGTCGTGCGAAAGGCGATAGTTTTTCTTGGCAAACGTGGGCACAAGGCTTTGAACCGCAGCATCAATGAGTAAACGCCTCCCGCATCGTCTCGCGAAGTTCTGGAGCGAAGATGATTCGGCAACGTGTGAGTGTTTCGTTGCGCAGTCGATCGAGCAAGAACGAGACTTGCGACAGCGGTCGTGGTCGCCCTTGGGGAAACACGACATGGAGCGAGTCGTCTTCGGCGTAGGGCACATCCGTTGCGAGATCGAGACCCACGTACACGCTTGGATCCAGTCCCGCACGAGCCGCGATTTCTTGCGCCGTAGCGAGAGCGCGTTGGCGCGTAGGTTCGTCTGGACAAGCGAAGGCTTGCGTTGAGTTGCTCGTTTGTGTATCGGGCAGCAGTTCGATGGTTTTGAAAAGCGCACGAGCGCGAAGTCGTTTGCAGAGATCCGCAAGCACAGGATCTTTGGCGTCTTCCCATGAATGAATGGCACCGAGCAGCACTTGATCGTCGAGTTCCAGGTATTGCTCGAGCGTGGGCATGTCTCCCGCCGCGATGACGGCGATCGCGTCCGGCAACACGGGCAAACGCGTGCCTTCCGTGACGACCGCGAGAGCTCGACGCAAGATCGCCCCGATCATCCATTCGGCCGATCGAGTCGCTTTGTGGAAGTAAACCTGTTGGAACATGAAGTAACGCGCGAGCAGAAATGACTCGATCGCGACGATGCCTTTTTGGCCGTCGATCGCGAGCGATGGTGCGGAGTGTCCTGGAGGTCCTTCGGGTTCGCTGAAGCGTAAGCTGCGCAAAAGCCACGGTAAATCGTAGTCGC
>JANORL010001196.1:0-29427 GCA_031415295.1 Polyangiaceae bacterium
TCACCCACTGCCACCGCGGCGGGGAGTTACGTCGAGGCATCGAGATTACGACGACTTCGTTCGTTGGCAAGATCTGTCTCGACGCGCTGACCATTACGATTACGCCGAAGCTTGGTCACGAGCAATTCGTGCGATTGTTTCGCTATGCGTACGGTCTTCGCAACCTCTCGCTCATGCCGATTGCTCCATTTTCGGCGGGCGGAAACTTATTCGAAGATCTGCTGCCTGCGCAGCTTCTCGCCGAGGCTGAAGAATTGCTCGCCCGCGGGCTCGATCGGAGATACGTAGCCGTTGAGGAATCCCTTTCGAGTCCCCGGGGTCGCATTAACATGAATCGTATTGCTCGAAATGGCGGGGTGATTCGCGGGAGTTTGCCTTGCAAGCACCATGTGCGCATCGCAGATTGTTTGCTGAATCAAGTGTTGCTTGGCGGGCTTCATTATGCGGCTGGTCGTGCGCATGATTCTCCGTTGAAGATAGCCTTGCGAAGACTTGCCGATGTTCTTTCCGTTTCCGTTCGGTCCCGTCCATTGCATAAGCATGTCGTGGCGCAGGCCGAGCGAAACCTCGATCGAATGGCGGCGGCTTATGCACCTGCGTTAACGATTATTTCTCTGCTGCTCGACGGTGAAGCGCCATCGCTCGACGTTTCTGAAGAGCCACTGCAAGTGCCTGGATTTTTGCTCGACATGAATCGATTCTTTCAGCGCTTGCTCGGGCGGTTTCTCCGCGAAAACCTGGAACACGCTGAAGTCATCGAAGAGGAGTCGTTGAAGGAATTACTCCGATATGCACCTGGGGAGAATCAAAAACGTCGGCGTGCGCCACGTCCTCGACCGGATTTTGCGATTAAAGTGGCCAATGGAAAACTGCTGCTCTTCGATGCAAAGTATCGTGATTTGTGGGAGAAGAACCTGCCCCGGGAGATGCTGTATCAATTGGCAATGTACGCGTTGAGTCAACCGAAAGGTTCTGTCGCAACGATTCTATACCCGACGACGGTCGATGCGGCGCGGTCCGCGCGGATCGAGATTGGTGAACCACTTGGTGGATGGGATCGGGCGTCGAGGATGACCTTCTTCATGGCGACGAGCGCACTGTTGCCCAAGAACACCGTCACGTCAAGCAATCCGGCTCAGCGCAAGGGTTGGACGTCTCGCGTCAGGAATTGTAAGCTTCGAAGTCTGCATTTGCAGACTTTCGTCGAGGTGTTGTCTTCACGTAACTTCATCGCGAGCGCCCCAGCGAGAAGATTGATACGCGGCATTCACATCCGCATTGCTGGAGACGTGGTCAGGTTTTCATGATGAAGCAGAGCGTGTAATAGTTGGGGTAGGAGCCTGGGATGCAAGTGTTTTGTTGTGTAGTATCCAGTATAGGGGGATAGGGGGCGAGCGTATGGGTATGGCTGTTGGGATCGGTGGCACCCGTCGTCGCGCCGGAAACGCCAGCGCCCGCATTGATGGTGTTTATTTGATCCGAATCGTCGAAGTTCTGGCTGGTCCACTCTTCGGGCATTTCGTGCCTGTGGCTGTCGGTCACGGAGTCGAACGAATCGCAAACGATCGAAACCGTCAAGTCGTGTGTGTGCGTATCACTGCCACTGGTATTCACGTCGTTGGGCACCGCACCCTTTACAAAGCGATTACGCAGATCGGGCGTGCCATTTTGTCCGTCGCAAAGGACGAACCCTGAAGGAACATTCGACGGACTTCCGCGCCAAGGCAGGACGGCGTGTGATGGCACCCACTGGTGCGATAACGGTGGGGTGATCGTCACTGGGACGGTGGCCGAGACCATGGTTCGTGTCCACGGATCATAGGCCGTTAGGACAAACGTTTGATTTTCTTGAATCAGCACGGGATACGAATTCGTGCGCAAAGGAACTTGCCCATAAGGGGCATTGGCGAGGGGCGCGACTGGAGGCAAACACTCCAATTGGGCCATGACTGCCCCTTCGGTATTCCATGCGAGATACCCTGTTGTTGCGCCTAAACCAGTTACCGAGTAGGCGACACCATAATTCTGATCGCCATGAAAATCGGTGATCGCCAACGGCTGATAGACTTTGCGCAGGACGATGCCGATGACTCCGTCATTGTAACCAGGGATGTCGGTGTATTGGAGGTAGGCCATGGTCGAGCCTGCGCCCATTTGCGTGATCAGATTCGTCAGATCGAAACTGGCCAGACTTCGCCCATTCATGCCCTCCAAAATTGCCGTATTCGTAGGTGTAGGCGTAATCAATACCGTTGGCAGGTCGCTGTCCGTTTGTAAACGGACATTCCAGTTGGCGCCATCCTCTGCACTCACGATGATGTTATTGAGCTTTTCGGCTGTGGTGAGTGCACTGGTGCCCGGAGGCTCCGACGAACACACGAAAGAAAGCGTAAATCTCGGGGAATTGGATCCCGTCGACACCGCGGAAGAGACCAACGCACCGGCGCCGGTATTCGCCAGCGTGAGTACGAGTCCGTTGGCAATCAAATCATCTGGCGTTTTGCTGATAAAAACTTGGTTGTCGAGGCCAGGTGTCCCAGTCGGGGGCGAGAAACTGAATGTCAGCGGTAGTTGATTGGAAAGCGTCGCCGAGGGCGGCGCATTGATGGGTACCGGTACCGTCGTGTACGGCTGCAACTTTGGATCGTGGCGCATATTCGACGGCGCGTTGACGAACACCAATTGCAAGGAAGCCGTGTCGTCATCCTTGTCAGGCGTGATGTTGCTCATCGAAATCGTGAACGTCCCCTGCCAACCCGTCACGCTGGTATCGAGCGACATTCCCCATACGGAATTCGATTCGTCGTATTGGAGGGTAAAACCCGGCGCGGAAATGCTGATATTCCGAGCACTACTTGCATCCGTGTAGAATGCGGCAAAATTGAGGACAATGCCGAATACACCCGAATTCGGTGCGGGCACACCACCCACGAGGTTGACCGCATCGCCTATATTGGTGATCGTTAACGTCAGGGCGTTTGCCACTCCGCGAACGACACTGTTCACGCCGTCAGAATTGACCAGCGCGATTGCAAAGCTGACGCTCATGTGTCTACCTTCATGTAGTAATACAACGTGTACCAGAGAGGACAAGTGGACGCGGCGTTTGTTGTGGTGTAGGTTATGGTATATGAAAAATGGTGGGCAGACGAAGAAGCAGACCGCGTTGTCGTGTTCGAATCGTAGGAATTGTTGTTCGTATTGATCCCAACGCAATTTTTCGAGTCATTGTCCATGACGTGCCCGGTCCAACCGGTAGGCAATTTATGGGTGTGCGCAGGGCCATCGTTCGTAGAGGTACTATGATGTGCGACCTTCTCCTGGTGCGTGTGCGTGTCGGCGTCACCGAAAGCATCGAGGTGCTCCGTTCCTAGACAAACGACGAAACGACCGCCAAGGTTCGGAGTGCCTTGGGTACCGTTGCATTGCACCCAACCATACGGCGCAACTGTCAAATTCATGGGAACAATGATGTTCGATGGCACGAGATGCGTACGCAAATCGGGCGTAACGGTGACGACGATACTTCGCGACGCAATATTCGCTCCTTGAAATGCGATCAAGGTAAACGTCGTCGTTTGGGAAATCGAACATTGCGTCGTGCCATTCGTAGCCGTCATTCTGCCGAGGGGAGCAATGATGACGCTCGTTGCATTCGTCGTTTGCCAATTCAGAGATACCTGGACCGAACCATTGTTGTCCGTTGGCGACGTGGCCGTAGCGCCAAAATTCACAATGAGTTGCCCGGTGGTCTGGGGCGTGGTCGACGCGGCACCCGACAAAATTTGGGGCAATTTCATCATGTACGCGAGGGCGTACCAGGGAGGGCGTTGCCCGCCAATCGAATCGCCGGTAAGTACGCCGCTGCCACCGTAGGAAAACGGTGCGGTATGAGAATGGTTACCATCTTGCTGCGTGGATGTCGAACTGGCACTGTATGAACTTCCGCAGTTAATGCTCCACGTGTCCTTGCCATCATCCCACTTGGCAGCGGTCCACGTGCTCGGCATCGTATGCGAATGGCTGCCATTCGTCGAGGTGACCCAGGGCCCGAAGGCAGAGCTGTTTTTAGCAGCAATGCCGTGACTATGAATTTCGTTGCTCTCAGTATGGTCGACGTTCAGGCTACCTGCGCCAAGGATGAATTTGTCACGCATATCCGGGACACCGGACGTTTGCCCATCACACATCGCCCAACCTGTCGGTGCAGCGGATCCTCGATATGCAAGCACCGACGAATCAGGCACCAAACGGGAGCGAATACTTGGCGTGACCGTAACCTCGACCGATTGCGACGCTACCGGGATCAAATTGGCGTCGTACACGGTGAGGACGAACGAAGTGGTCTCGAGAATCGCAGTACTCAAAACCCCCGAGTTCGACACGACGCCAAACCCCGTCAGGGTCACCTTGTTATTTGCGGCGGTAGTGTTCCATGAAAGATGAACGATCGTTGGTTCGATAATGTTCTGCAGCGCGGTTGGTGAGACTGTAAACGAGGTGATTTGTACGCTCGTTGCGTCATCTCTCGCATTGACGGGATGCTGAGCAACCCACGTATCGAGGTCCACGCTTTCCGTAACGAATTGAGTCGTAGCCGTTTGTGGATCCTCGAGCGGAAAAACATTCGTGAGGGTGACCGATACAGTGCCCGTCGAATCGGTCGGTCGAGGAAGTTTGGCAAATGAAACGATCCACGGCGTGTCTTCGCTCCACGTGAGGCGCGCGTAGGATTGCTGGAGAACCACCACCCCAGCGCTCGCGGACGTCACCGTAAACCCTCGGCACGTAATGGTCGATGCGTCGAGGTCGAGGTCTACGCCAGCTTTGGTAAAATCAATCTGGATTTCTGCGGGTGGCCCATCCGAAGTGTTCGGTACCTGCAGCTGCCCCACGTCATTGCGGAGCCAAAGCTGACCACGCGATGCGCCTGCGGGACCCGCAGGCCAATGCAGCGTACAAGCATATGCCGAGCTTTTTTCAACCGTCATGCGCTTTCCTCGCTTTTGGAGTGAGTTGTAGCCAACCTTCAATCAGTTTTCCAGCGTTTTGTAGCGTCGCGTTGGTATTCAATTGTTCCGGCTTGATTTTCCGCCATGCGTTGCCGCCGTACCCAATGAAACTCCAATCGCCATTGGCCTCGGCGGGGAGCAGCATGGGCAAACTGGAGGGCAGGGTAATGAGCGGCGAGGCGAGGAACGTGAAAACCATGCGCGACAATGCATAAGAGGCGTGGACGGGAGGTACCGTCAAGCTCTGCACAGGCGAAACGCCGTTTTGCGCGAATACGGGACTTCGGGGGTCCACGAGCATCGTGACCAGCATCGGCGGATTCTCGCGATCGAGCGTCAAGCGAATCGAGCCATAGGCCGGAGGCACGATGCCGCCGGTCGACCCATCGGCTCCTTCGGAGTAGAACGTCGAATAATTCGTCGACCATCGTTTCGTGCTGGAATCACACGATTGCAGAAAGTACCCCAACAATCCGTCATCAATGCGGGATGTTTGTCCAAGCACAACGGGAAATTGGACTTGGGTGTAGCCGTGTGTCGTACGTCGGAGCAAATCCGTGCCCTTTTGGGTCACGTCGTCATTGAGCGCGGCCCAACTCTGGTCGGGGGCCGGACGACCCAATAACTGCATGTCAATTCGGGCTTGGATGAGCGCAAGGGGCGCGCCAAGCAAAACGGCCGTACCAGTATGTTCGGTATAACGTGCGGGAGAACGAGTCGATTGAACACGATCGAGCGTCTGAATGAAGCTGGATAGGTACGCGCCGCCTCCCGAAACAACATTCCTCGCAAAACCTGCCAATACTGCATTGGCGCCAGCCAGCGAATCGTCGAGTGACATGCCTGGCGTCCCAACACCTGGGGCCGATTGCCAAATGACGTTGCCCGTGCTGTTTGGCGCGAGTGTGCCCAGTGCCCCGCCTTCGGCAGTATATAACGCCAAACTTGCATCGAGATGATTCGGCACGACCCAGCCACAGATAGGATTTCCACCCGGTAGACTCGAGCTGACCGACGTGACATCATTGGCTGCCACCCAATCGAAAAGCAATTGGCTATGCTGCGCCAAACGCAATGGAGGGACCATCTGTGGCGGAGAACCCGCAGCTTGCAGCGGCAGGGTCGGAATCGCTGTGCTCACGATCGTATTGCTCAACGCAACGGATCGACTTTGCCCAAATTCGTCGACGAGGTTGAGTTTCGCGAGGGACAACCAGCCGGCACGAATGGGATTGTACGCATTGTTTGCCAAGGCCGAATGGGTATTCTGATCACCCACGGCTGCGCTCACGGTTGTCGTCGCCCAATTCTTGTAGACCGCGGAATTGCTATTGGGGTCGCTTACGGGGAGCTGCATGATGGGCGCGATCATGCACAGTGCGTCATTAAAGCCAGCAAGCGCTTGGGTCACCATGGGCTGGGTTTCGAGTTGCTCTACAATCGAGCTCAGTTCCGAATCCGGGAAATGTTGGAGATATTGTTCCAATTGGCTCACGAGGCTGTTGGTGGCTCGGCCGGAGAGCATCGTTCGCCCTTTATACGTCTGCACGACGCCGGAAAAGGCAGTACCGCTAGGTAACGAATAATCGAGCTTGCCATTTTCGAGCGTAAAACGATCGACGACGAGGGTCGGGGGATAGCCGTTGTTTCCCGCAACCAGCGGATCCAGGTGGAACTGCCACTCGAGGATCAATGGATTCCACGGCTGCTCGCTCCACGAACGCAAAGCAATGGAAGGTTGCGGCATTTGTCCAGCAAAACTGATTCCATTCGCAATGGATTGTCCAGACAAGAAGCACGATTGTGCAGCATTCAATGCCGACGTCGTCGCATTGCTATCCATCACGGCTGGATTGCCATTTCCACCTTGACTGGCCAATGTCGCGGTCACGACTGCAGACATATGGGGGTCCACGAGCACGGTACGTTGCACCAATTCGCCCAAGATCGCATAGGGCAAACTCGACCACGAAGGATCCGCCGGTAATGCAGACGCCGCGAGCGAGGTCGCCGCACTTCCCGTTACGACGCCTGCCGGAAACACGATTGTCGTCGTGGAATTGGACTCCAGCACGCATTGAATGGATTTCACGTTGTCGGGCGGCGCAGCGACGATGCCATCCCCCACAAGCACGATCGCGGGATCCGTCGGCCCGTGAAATCGCGACGCTACATTGGACTCGACGACCAATGTCGAAGGCAGCGCTGCTTGAATTTCCGCGGTCACGTTGTCGATTCGCTGCTGCAAGAGATTGACTCTATCCGCGGCGGCATTGCAAGCCGGAATGGAATCGTACGCGAGGTAGTTGTAAAGGTTATTCTGCAGGTGCGGATAGGTGGTCCATAACGGCGATGAGCCATTGTGTTCCAAATAGACGAACCTCGTCCAATCCAAGTAAATCTGCGCTTGTAGCGCCATGGCGTTGGCTCTCGCCATATCGAGCTCGCCTTGCAGGGTATTCAATTTGGCAAGGTTTGCCGCGACTTCGCCGGAAATGTCGGGCGAAAGATCCGTGCGCAACGCTTCGATTCCCGCTTTTTCCGTAGGCCGTACGTCCCAACGTACACCCGCGTCGATTGCCGCAAATGTTTGCTCGAAAAGCTCGGTATCGACTTGCGACAAACCGCCCGGCTGGTCGAGTTTTTTGAGCAGGCCGAATTGCAACGAATTGAGTAGCGACTCGACAGGACGGGCCCGTGACGCATCGCCCGCATTCGTGCTGATCATCGCCGACAAGGCTTCCACCGGATTGTTGCCCAAGGCAATCGTGGGGGTCAACGGCGCATTCGAACTCGTGAGATACGTGCGGTTGATGTCGTATTGGATCCCGCATATTGCGCCGTGATAAACCGAATAATTCGGGTTGCTGCTTCCCGAGAAATTCCAACCGAGGGGGTTGTTCGCTCCGGTGAGCGGCGTTGCGACGGCTGGGTCCTTGCTCGAATCTTGATACCAACCGACCACCACGTAATCGACTTGGCCATTGCCGCCGTTGTCTTCCGTGGGCGAAGCATCGTAAAATCCAAAGACCGTGCGACAATTGAGGTAATAGCTGGCGAAGTTCGGAACGCCGTAACCGAGCGAGGTGAGGTTATCAAAATAACTGCCGCTGTTTCCTCGGGACAACCAATCTTCCAAGGTATACGCCCAGCCCATGTATTTGTACGACGTGCCATCGGGAACCGTGGTCGCGCGAACTTGGCTGGTATTGAGCGTTGCAGAGAGGTAATCGCTTTCGATGACCCAACTTTTGTATTTGACGCTCGTCTCGTTCATTTGACTGACCCGGGTGACCAACCAACGATTGGGCACTGGGGTATTTTGCAAATTGCCGTTCGCGTCGATGGTCCCCGACCGCAAGGCTCGAGGAAGATTCCAATGCAAATGGACGCCGGTGGAGAAACTGCCTACCGAAGAAAATGGCGCCAAGACGACGGTTTGTCCGAGATACGCCGCGTTTTGGTCTTTGAGAAGACTGAAATCGGCGTCTGCGGACGAAAAACTCGTATTCGTTGCGTCTCCGCTGCCGATCAAAAGCGCTTCGACACGAATCGGAACGATGAGGCCATTGGCATTTCCGGTGGTCATGTCGCTTCCTCGGCACCGAGTTGAAACGTTACTTGTTGCACGCCTTCGATGAGCTCCAAGGCAAATTCAGCGGACGTGTACGAATCTGTGCTTCCGAGCCCATCATTTTTCACGAGCGTGGATTGAATAGCCGTGGCCAACCCATGAATGTCCACGACCCGTTTCGGGCTCATTGCGACGTTCACGTTGGCATTCATTTGTTTTCCTGGGGCATTGTCGCCATTTGAACTTTTCACGTAACGCAGCGTTTTCGTATACGTCGTCGAGGATGACTCGGGTTGGTCGACCCCGAAATGCAGCAGTTCTGCGGGTTCGGAAAAGGTGACTTTATCCACTTGACGGTCGAAAAGGCATAACAGAATATCCTGGGCCACCGCCTCGAAACGCGTCTTGATGGCCAATTCTCCAGCTGCCCAGCCGTGCACGCGCATACCCGGCCAACCCGAGACGACACCCGAGCGCAATAGAAATCCCGAACCGCTCGTTCCCGATGCTTTTCCTTCGGATGCACGACCCGGGGCGCCGAGTTTTTCTTGGCGCACATTGCGTGCTTTGTCCGCAATGCGCGCCATGAGATCCGGGAGAATCCCCTTGTCGCGTTCCCGATCGCCCGCCGTCGAACTGCCAATGCTGAAAGCACCGTCGATCAAACACGAAATCCAGTTTTCGTCCACCAGGAAAAACTTGATCGACTCTGCGGGTAACATGCGCCCGTCGGGAACCAAGTACCAAGAAGGCACGCCGTGCAAGAGGCGCAACGACGCGAGCCAGGCGACGATTCGCTCGAATTGTGCACCTTCGGCCTTCAGTGCACGTACGGCCAGCATTCGCTTTGCTTGGGCTCCGTAATCACCACTTCCGGTAAAGCCACTCATGGTTGCTCTCCCTTGCCTGCGCCGCCGTTCATTGCTGACTCCCACGCTTCGTTTGCACGAATGCTTCGAGCTTCGGTTTGACGACCTTGTCGATGATCTGGGCCAGTACTGGCCGTTCTTCGCCGGAAATCAACGCTGGATCCACAGCCAATTCGCCGGCGAGGAACTTCGTTTCGAACTCGTTGATGGCTTGTTCCGTTTGTCCACGTTTCCAGCGGTAAAGCATGCTCGCAAAGTTCTTGTCGTTTAACGCCATCAGTTGTCCCAATTGCCACGCTGCCGCAAGGGATTCGTCAAACATGCCCGTGGTCGGATCATATTGCACGAGCGCATCCGCCGAGGAAGCTGGCAGCGTGACGTGGACCGCATTCGCAAAAGGCAGAAACGGTCCGCGATACCAGGATAACGTCGCCGCTCCCTGGCGCGTGTAATGATTGAGCGCGGTGTACCCCATTGCAAGGGCCGTCTGCACGACTGTATTGGTCGTTCCAGTCGCATTGATATATGGAATTTGCGGCGTTATGGGGGCCGAATAATGGAAGTTCAGCCCATTGAAGTATTCGGAGAAGGTTTGCGGCAACTCGACCGCCCCGAATCCCCATTGAAGCAAAACCGCCAACCGAATCGTTCCCGGTGCCGACGAAGGAACCGCACGCCCATCGGTGGGAAGCAATGCGCCCATATTTTCCAGCGAAACGAGATAACAAACGGTCCCATTGCCCGGCGTGGGCAAACGATTGGAAACAACCGTGGAGAATTCCGTTGGTGACCATTTGTCCGCCGACCTTTCGTCAGCCCTCTGCAAAAGCGCACCAGGATCGATACTTCGCGCATGGGCAAGCCAGGGCAAATCATTCATCGTCGGGACGATTTCATAAAACAGCCCGGCCGGAATATCGACATACAGGCACGGCTCATCCGGCGATTCACCCATTTCAAGCCGAAAATTGGGATAACTCGCCGTTCCCGCGGGAGGATGCAGCAGATCCGCCAAAGTGCCAGATACGACTTCTGGCGGCGGATCGTTTATATCGAACGTGAGCAAGGCCAACCAAGGTATCGTCGAAACGTCGCTCGAACTGTCCGCTTGGATCAAGCGTTGCCAAGGCAGCGTTTTCCGTTTGAAAACGATGTGCGGAAGCACATTCGAATATTCCCCTTGCGCATCCGGCGGCGGAAACTGCGTATGAACATATTGCGCGGGAACACTGAAACGGGGCCCCAACACAGCAAACGCCACCGACGCGTCGTAGGTCTCGTTTATCGGATTGTCCGTGTCCGTGCTCGTTACCGTCTGTGTCAAGGTGACGTTGTAATTGCCGGATTTCCAAGCAGGCTCGAAAAACTCGTAAAAAGTGATCTCCCCGAGCGGCGCACTTGCATTGATCTTCGACATGGCGTTTTCCCCATCCCTTGCTTTTATGCCGACGCGAGAGCAGTGGTGGTTTCGCCCAGGTATGCGAGTTCTACCGGGGCGAGCAGATTGAGTTTGTCCGCCTGGGACAGCGGCTGCGTATCGATTACGCTCGAAAGGACGAATCCGTTACACATCAGGTCGACGACGATATTCGCGCGCGTCGCGACAATGTCCGGAGAATTTACGGTCGACGTCAATGTCGCCGTGGCCGTCGCTTCGTTCCAAGGATTCGAAACCGGCGCAGGATTGGTATTCCACGTCCATTCATGTCCTTGCTCTTGCTGGAACAACAAATTGCCAATGGCCACGGGCAATGTCTCGTCCGGCATCGGATGCCGAGGAGCGATGTTGCCGCCCATCGCCATGTTTGCAAGATCCGCGGGCGTATTGAGCGAACTCTGGAGATTTTCCGGCGGTGACCACAAGGCTTTCGGGGCTGGTCCCAACGCCGGCGCGAAGCTGCATAAATCATAAGGAACGCCGTCGCGGGTAATCGTTAGCGAATAGGTGCTCGTGAAGTCGTCGGGTGAAACGGACATGGGTGCTACGCCGAAGGTGGTATTCCACGTGGCCACAATCGGCGTCCCATTCACGACGATGGTTTTGGCCGGAATTTGTGATTGCGCCACGAGCTCGAAGGTTTGTGGATCGACGATGTATTGCACCGCCAATCCCTTGGTCGACAGATCCTTCAACACGCCAGCGCCCGTTTGCACCAAAACGATTCCGCTCGACGGCGATGCTGGCTCCGCTGCCGCAGTTGCGAGCACTGCTTTGGCCTTTGGCGCTGGGGCTGCTGTTTCCGATCCGCCCGTGAGAAATGAATCCTGAAATTCCTGCCAATCAATTGGATCCGCCGGCTGTGTCGAAGCAGCACCGGTAGCGAACGAGAACGAGAAGCCCAAGAGTTCAATGGTCCCGGACATGCTGAAATCCGGTCCCCAAATATGCAATGTCGCGCCGGCGCTCACGCTCATGCTCATACGAATCTTGCCGATCTGGAGCGTCGTACTCACTCCAACGGTAGCACCGGCTTGAATATCGTAATGGAACGGTTTCCATTGAACCAAGAAGTCAGCATTGAGTTTAAACCACGCTTTGAAGGGGCCAGCCTTGTAGGTCGTATTGACCGAAAGGCCCATCATTGCGGCGTGTGACGTAATCGCGAAATACAAGCCACCCGTCACGGAGACAATGCCCAGCCATACGGTGAATCCGAGCAATGGCACACTGGGGTAATACGACGGTCGTTGATAGTAGGGATTGTAACCCCCCAACGTGACCACGAATTGCCCCTTGTACTCGCTCGGCGGCAACCAGACATAAAGCGCGAAACCGCCAGTAATTTGGCATTTCTTCGAAAGAACGTAGGAAGTTGGCGTCAGTTGGCCGCTTATTTCCAAAGCTCCATCGCTGGTCGTATAGACGGCCTCGAGAGCCAATTGGGCATAGGCCACAGGAGGCACGGGAACCTCGGCCTCGATGGCTGGAGGCGGCATAATCAAGGTCGACATGCCCAGCAAAGCAATCTGTAATTGAGTGCCCCAGGCGACGGTCGCCAACGCGTAGCTATCGAGCGTACCGTACGTTGTGAAGCGTAGGCCTGCAGCCATCCAATAATCGCCAATCGACACGGCCATGTACTTGTCCATGGCGCTCGTGAAATTGGTAATCGATGGATCGACCCCGAATGGGTTCGCGGGTCCAGGTGACGCCCCAAGGACCAGCGGATACGAAGCCACTTGCGAAATTGGGGGCATCAACAGACTGCGGTTGAAACCGAATCCTCCAGAAATTCCCTTGACGAAAAATATCGGTAGACCGCCGATGGGTACGTTGATCATCCCAAAAAGGAAGAACGACGGCGGATCGGTGGTGGCATAACTGCCCAGCGCGCTCATGCCAAACCGGCCGATCTTGACACCGATGGACCCGTCGTATTGACCATTGCCAACGGAGAGCAGCGTCCCGTTGAAATCGATGGGATCCCATTTGACGATGATCCCAAGGCCAGCCAAATTCGGCCGCACCGAGAAAGAATCGAACAAGGAAATCGTCAGGCCGAGACCGTATGCTTGCAACGTGATGCCGGAAATGGACAAGCTGCAATTCACTTGGACTTCCAAACCATTCAGGTTCACACTGAAGCCCAGCTTTTGAATGCTCAGGGGACCGAAGGTTTTTTGTATCGGAATCCAAATGCCACATCCTGCCGTGGGATAAGTGACTTGTCCCGGATTCGCACCGGTTGTCGAAGGGTTCGTCGTGGGCGGCGGCAGGAAGGGCGGCTTTTGGCCATTTGGCAAGGGTGGCAATGTGCCCACGATCGGAATTTGCAGCGTCAAGCTGTCTGTCGCGCCAAGCCCGACGACCACGGTCGCGGCAATGAACGTCGTGCGTTGTGCTGACGTTTTGTTTGTCGTCGAAGTAATGACGAATTGAAGGTTGCGAATGCTGATCGTATCGGAGGGGTCCAAGTACGGACCGATGAGCGGCAAATTCGTCAAATTGAACGATAAGATCGGTGCGCGCACGGCCGCGTAGACATGGACGTTCGTCGTCAGCGTACTGAACTTCAAACTCAATTGATCGAGATCAACTTCGGGAAGCGTGGGCAAATCGATCCCAAACAAATCGGCCATTGACGTGAGCACTTCCGTGAGATTCACGCTCTGGCCCACAGCCGACCGCCCCTCAAAGGTCCATCCCTGATTCGTCGCATAGGCGGCGCTCACCGTGATCGCCACGCCGGCCAGTTCCAAATTGGCCGTCAGGCCCCCGTAATAGACGTAGCTCGTCGTATCATTTTGCTTGGTCAATTGCACGCCGAGGTGCGGGTAGATGTTGCCTAACGTCAATCCCGTCTCGGGCGTTCCAAAAATCGTCCACGACTCGTTGACCGCTCCTTGAAAGGCAAAAAACTGGGGCGATTTGAGCCGGCCCGAGAGTTGAAACGATGCCGCATCGATGGTCCACGACATATCAATGCCAAAATATTTTTCGAGCATCGCGCCAATATCAATGGATGTTTCTTCGCTCAGATTGCAGACGAACTTCAATGCCGGAAGTTCGAATGTCGCGGCCAACGTGACGTTGCTGCCGAATAACTTGGCGCTACCGAAAAGCGTCGCACCCAGGTCCTCTTTTGTTTTGCCGGCCGTGACTTCGAGTCCAATTTGGTCGACAGTCAGCAGATCCCCAAAAATGGACCATTGCGACGACGCGTCCTCATCCGTATAAACGGCAGCCACAGTGGCAGTTGCTTCTTTGAACGCGAGCGACGTACCACGCTCGAAGGTAAATGAGAGCCCCTGAAGCCGAATGTTTCTAAATATGGGAAATCCAGGAACGGTTTCCAAAAGCTCGCCTACGTTCGCCGCGCCAAACATGGAAGGCAGTTCGTCCGTGGCCATTTCGGGGCCCTCGGGAATCCGGCCCGTGAAAAAGCGAATCTCCGTCAAGGTCTGCGGATACAGCAGCGCTCCCGCCGGAATTGTCACGCCGCCGGCTTCGAACGACGTGCGGAGGGCCATCGCCGAGGCAATGACGATACCCACCTCTTCGGTCTTCGTATCGACGAATTCGACGAGCGGAGACGCAAATTGGAGCGCAAACGTGAAGGTCGTATTGCCAATCGTCACCGTTTTGGTCGATGCGCTGGTCATGTTCAGACATATCTGAGGGTATGCTCGAGAAACAGACTCATTTTCCTCTGCATTGGCCTCGGAAGTGTTGTTCAAGCTGTAGATTTCAATGGGACCTTGCAGAGAAATTGGCGGATCGAACAAGTTCGCAAGGTCGCCAATTTTTTCCTTGAAGACGATATCTGTACGAAATGACAGGTATTTGATGAAACCGTCGGCGACGATGGGTAAATCGTCGGCATACCCAAAACTAGCGCGAAAATCGGCATCCAATTGCACGCGGGCTTGCGAATCCAGCGTGAACAACGCATTCGCATAATCCACTTCATCGAAAATCGACGCCTTCAGCAGCGGGAAACTCGTCGAAAGTTCCCAGTCTGGGTTGACCGGCAAAATGTTCAATACGACGCTGACACTACCATCGTTTTCTACCGTCCATAGGCTGCTCGCGAGCTGGGCCATGTCCAAATTGAGGACGCCATAAGGCGCCAGATTTCCGTATACGGCAACCGTGCTCCTCGAATCGTCGCATTGCGTCGTGACATTCGTGAGGTCGAGCGTGGAGTCTTTGAAGAAATACTCGAACATCGCCGTCACGGCGGGGGTTTCGAGGACCGAACCTTCGACGGTCAGTGCGCCGGCAATGGGTGTCAAAATTGATTTTAGCTGTTCGTAGGTGATTGCCATCTCGCCACTCCAATCGGCCGTCAGTTGATCGTAATGGTCAGAAGTACAGGTAAATGATCGCTGAGCAGTCGTGCACCCGTTAGACCGCTTTGCACGGTCATCGGCAATGACGGAGGGGTAGTCAAATCCATGCAAAATGCGACCAGCGCGCTCTCGGGCGTCAAGCCGCGCTGATCGAGCTGCACGTAATGCACGACAGATTGCCTCAACTTTAGTTCTCGTTGGGCGACGGCAGCGGTAATATCCATGGTCTCCACGGCACGCGGGTTTCCAAATGGCGCTCCTCCAACGGGTGAGTTGAAGAGTATGAAGTTGTCGTAGTTCTGAATGGCCACATCACGCGTCGTCCAACCATTGGTGTTAGTGTTCACGAAGTCGTTGACCGTCATCAAATGCGTTTTGTCGAGTTCATTCGCGATCTGTCCGCCCAACGAGTATTGCGGCGCGAAGGAATCCGCAAGCACCGGATTATAGGCATTGTTGGGGTAATCTTGGTTGAAATCGCCACAAACGATCGAGTAATTCATCTGTCGCCAGGCGTTGTTGGCAAAGATTTTTGGCGGAGGCGGTGGTTGCGGCGTCTCCCACCATATGACATCGGGCGCCGCATCCGGCCACACCGTCGTGGCGTGAGGCGACGTGCCATTGATGAGGGAGAAGTACCTCAGATTTTCGATTTGATTTCCGGACTGAAAGTCGTTGGCCGCAAAATGGCACGCGATGAGCGGCAAATACTGATTCGCCGCCGATGCGAATGGCAAATAAAACAACCCGAGCGCCGGATATCGAGTTGCAGTCCAATTGGCGACCTGGCGCCCGCGATACCTCATATCCGGAGATAACAACGGAAAGCCGTCCGTACGCACGTACGTACCCGTGTACGGTATGAAACGCACGTCGCCCCAATTCCATCCGTAATCCCCAATGTTGTCCGGTAGCTCGTCATCTACCTCGTCGATGACCAACGGTGTCGTGTACGCCGTGTCCCGAACGAAATAAGCGTAAAACTCCCGGCCCGTATTCGGCGACAGCACGCAGGTCCGATATTCGTTTGGCCTACCAGCGACCGCACTAGCTGCCTGCAATGCGTTCATGAGCGTCCGACAAACTCTGCCGGCCTTTGCCGTGTCCGTCGTGTTAACCTCCAAGAGCACGAAGATATCCGGGTTCGCCCTGACCACGACTTGCGCCATACACGCGACGATGTCCGCGAAATTGGCTTTCGTGGGCCCGTAGTTCTGGACATTCCAATTGAGGATCTTGATGGTTTGCGACATTTCTGGTCCTCCCAAACACAATGCACAAGGATAAATGGCGACCGCGAACTACCGTGCGCGGCACACTCTACCTCGAAGCACACCCAATTGGAACCACAATCTTCCGCACTATGCGTATTTCAACAACCCGCCAAAAATCCACCAACACAACCACCAAGAAGTTGGAGCGCTTGCGCTTAGTCCGAATAAAGTGTCAATTTTGCACTTGACGCGTTTACGCCATTGCGCGTCATTGGCCGACTCTTGTGTCACCACGCACATACGCGTGCCCGTCTTCGTCGTTCCGCGATCGTCAGTGTTTGTCGATGTCGAATTTTCTCGACCCGCGGACACACGTGTACATCGGTGCCGGCAAATGCAAGCGCAAGGTCACGCAAGACGCGTCGCTCATTCACGGCCGACGTTTCTTCGGAAACGGCAGCGAGAGCTGTCCCAAGGGCGCTCTGTTGCGTTTCGGTGGGCCTCGCGCCGCCAAACCCGACCGCGCCAAACCTTCGCGAATGGCATCGAGTGTCAATGCAACCTGGCGCCACTTCATTCGCCCACCGCATTTCGGACAACCATTCACATCGATCGCAAACACATGTTTGAGCAACCACGCCCAAGGTTTCCGACGCGTGTGGCCGACATCCGCGTCTGGATCCTCGAAATCGTTGCCAAACAAGGGCAACTGCATGGGCTCGGGCACCGTATTTTCATGCGGTGGCACATACGGTTTGGCCGATGCGCCTCACCCCGGCCCCCATAGGCGTTAGCACCTTTCTTTTTTTCGTGCAACGTAACTCACGTTGAATCCTACCCACTACTTCGTCCGGATGTTGACGCAATTGATGAAGATTGTGTCTTGATTGGCGCAGGTTGAAGCTGTTCTGGCGAACGACGTGATTGCTGTATGGATTCGCGATAGGAATCGATCTGGCGGCAATACGAACCGTCGTCAAACTGTTCAAGCCGATTGACAATCGATGGTATGCACAGGATGAGTTGTGTCAGTGCTGAGCGTCTTTCACTTTGTCCGCGGGAAGTCTTGTGCCAACCAAACGGCCGACAATCCATTGGTTGCCGCAATCATTTTCGACGTATATCCAAACTTGTCGTTCCTGTGCAACGCCCTCGGGTAACGTTCGCGCCTAGGCAATCACGTCGATTTCATTTTGCTCCTCGTCATAAAGTGGTAATGCTCCCCGATTCAGTCGCGCGAGCACATCGGCATTGCAAAGGCGTACCCAGGCGATTCCATTGCCATTCGAGTAACATCGATCCACGATGACGAGTTGTCCGGGGTAAAGAACCGGTAATCGCCAACAACGCCGCCGTGTCTCGCAGCGGCAACTCGGCTCCCACATGAAGGAAAAGAACACGCCACAGTTCGTCCACTGTCGTTATTTTTGCATTGCCGTACTGCGTCTCGACCATCTTGTATTCATGCGCCAACGCTTCGTATCCCGCCGGCAAATACTTCAACAACGACTGCCAATCCTCGCGCAGATCCAACGTGGTGTCCATGCCTCCCTCTACACCTGTCGAACGCAAGTGCAAAAAAAGTTGACGCCCATGCGGCGGGTGCAAGGGTTAAAAAAACAGCTAACGCCTATGTGCCGTGCCCCCCTGTTGCCGTGCCCCCAGGTGGAGCCAAAGGGTGTGGTTGTCGAATGGTTGCGAATGACAATCAGAATGCCGATACGCTTGTCGCTGCGGCGGTTTTGGCCATTGCGGTGATTCGCCGTAAACAGCAGAACTGAATCGACGCGTGACCCAAACGCTCGAACAACGCGCATCGCTCATTCAATTCCGTACTTCTTCATCCATCGGTACAGGACGTACCTGCTCGACAACTCCAGCGCTTTCGCTGCCCGAACAATGTTGCCTCCGTGTTCGGCCAAGGCTACGCGTATCTCGGATTCCGTCGGTTCTTTGACAAACTCTTGCGTCGAGGCATCGGGCATCGGATTTGCCTCGGCCCTTTCGATTCGTTCCTCCGCGCTGTCCGTGAATGCAGGGTTCGATAACGACCCATCCCCCGGCAAATCAATCACGTCGCTGGAACTCGACGACATCGCTCGCCACAAGAGAGCCTCGAGCTCCCGAATGTTCGTACGATAGGAGTATCGCATCAAAGCTTCAATGAGTTCGCCTCGGACATTGGGTTCGACCGATCCGGCTTTTGTTGTCGAGAAAAACCGTCTGACGGCTTCGGGGCTTTTTGTCAGCGCTCGGTGCAAAAGATGCCGCACGAGCAAGGGGATGTCTTCACGTCGTTCATCGAGGCCTGGAATGACGACGTGCAACACCAGACGCGCCAGAAGATCGTGTTTCAGCGTCTCGGGTTCTCGGTTTGTCGCTCCGAGCAATCGGAAACTCGACCGTCGCGTGGTGGTGCCTCCGAGGTTGTGGTATTCGCCGCCTTCGTCGAGCACGCGCAACAGATTGGCCTGCATCGCTTGTGGCAATTCGCCAATTTCATCCAAAAAGAGCGTCCCGCCGTTTGCCGCGCCAATCAGTCCCGGTCGCTCGGCCATTCCCGGATTGGGGTAATTCTTCACGTTGCCGAACAATTCTGCATCGACGATACCTGCGGGAATCGTGGCCGCATTCCGCGCAACGAAAGGACCTTGCGCCCGCCCCGAAAGCCCATGCACCGCACGTGCACACAATTCTTTTCCCGAGCCACTTCCACCAAGGAGCAACGTGTGTTCGTCGGCTTTGGCCATCCACGCCAATTGATCACGCAAACGCCACGTTATGGGATTTTCGCCCACGAGACCATACACATCCGGTCCGCCAAACTTGTTTCCGATTCCGAGCAACGAAGCATGAAGCAATGGTTCGAGTTTTCGAGGACGCAGCGTGCAATACAGCAGCATTTGTCCTTTGAGCAGCAACGATTCCCCCGGCGCGAGCACGCATTGTTCGACACGTCGTCCAGCCACTTCCATCGTGCACTTGCCAATACGTTCAATGCGCACGCCTTGCGCTTCGACCCGAATACGAAGTTGCTCCCGCGACAATCCCGGACTTTCGAGCGGTCCGCATTTCGTCGATACGTCCGGTTGCTGCCGTTGAAACTCGACGCGTTCGCTGCCTGCACCATCCGGAGCCCCGCGACCCAAGATGCGACGGCCATCACCGTGTTCGAACAGCACCACTTCGCCCACTCGCTCCGGTTCAGCAGGCGCCCAGGCAATCATCAGCGCGAGGCAAAGAGGTTCGTTACGGGTTCGTCCGTTGTCTGTCGTGGCGAATTCAAGGGTGGAGCTGGTTTTTGGCACGTGAAAGGTCGAGCAAATGCTGAGAAAAGTTTGGCGTCGAGCGCCGAGAGTACGTAGATTTTTCTGCAAAGCAATAGGCGATCGCACGTTGGTACAGAAGTTGTGCAGAAACATGAATGGTATATAGATCGCATTTGTGCGCGCACACGTTCGGCGCAATCTCGCGTACTGTGCGCACGAGCGCACAACGCGTTGCGAGCGGCTGTTCTTGGACGAGTGCCGCGTAAAACACGTAGATTTCTGCCGCATCACGTGCTGGCACGCGCGCTGCAATAGCTCAAAACCGAAGCTGAAGCCGCGGGGCTTTCTTCCTCATCAAACCCGCATCAAAAAAGAGAAGGTTCCTCATGAAAACACGTAGCATTCATATCGTCCCCGTTTGTCTCTTTGCTCTCGTCGCGCTCGGATCGGGTTGTGCCGAGACGTCGATCATGGACGAAGAGTCGATTGCATCCGCAGAGCAGGCGCTGAGCGCCAACGCGGCCTACATGCGCGGCTTGGTCGAGCAAAAAGGTGCACTTGGTCGGGTGAAAGTCGATATGGCGGACAACCGTCAATTCCAATTCCTGGATGCGCGTTTGCGCGCGTCGGGTTTGACACCTCAAACGGCCCCTGAGCTCCATGCCAAACTGCGGCAGGAACGTGAGCGGGCGATTGGACGCCAGAACGGCGGAGGTGGAAACGGAAACGGAAACGGAAACGAAAGCGATTTGAACACGCTTGTTGCAGACGCGCCGAACGCGGTGGACGGCACGCCGCGTTGCGATGTGTTCGTCATTCCAGAACAGCTCGATACGCAGGTGTTCAAGACCTTGACGCGAAGCTCGTGTGTGGCGGGCGCGGATTATACGTACGTCGATACGTACCATTTCGACGAAGTCGGCAACATCACGGCGTATAACTTTGCCGAGGACTTTGGCAATGGCGTGAAGGTCGACTTGAAATTGCCCTCGACAACGCCGGCGAACAAGGCGGTATTTGCGGATGCAATCAGTTACGAAGAAACGACGACGACAGTCGAATCGTATTATTACGTGACGAAAGTGTACGACAATCACCTGTTCACGCCGGCGACGACGGTAACGGGAACGCTCACGGCACCGGCCGACGTATTGCCGAATGGCCTCATCAAGTACTGCTTGGATCGCAAAGCATATCAAGCCGATTGCGATTACGAGCATGGGAGTGGAGTGGCGTGTAATGGCAATTCGATTTGCGAAGCGAACGTGGCAAAATTCCCCGTTTTGCCGCAGCCGTACAATCTAAACCTGCTTTACATGCCGATGGCGGGTTATTCGGCACCGGTGGCTCGGCCCAACATGGCCATTCACGAGGTGAAAGCTTGGTTGACGCTGCGTAATGCCGGAGCTACGACGCCCCCAGGAGGGTTTTGCACGGCGGACTTGACAAACGCGGGCGTGGTTCGTCTCGTACCACAAGGTATGGGGTCGAAGGTGATCATCGATCCGAATGCGCCGTCGTTGGGAAATGCGGTGTGGCCGGACCATTGCGTCGACAATGGTCGGAACGTGGATTTGAACATCGAGGTCAAACTGCGGGGCGCTGCCTGTGCGTTGGGAAGGGCTTGTCCTGGTCCGACCGTACGATTCACGACGCTACCGACAGGCACTGCAACGACTGCGCCGCCCATGCAAATCTGGTGGGGATGTTTGGCCGAAGGAACGCCCATTCTGTTGGCGAATGGGAGCAAAGCGGCGATTCAAAACGTCATGGTGGGCGATAAAGTGCGGTCCGACAAAGACGGCCGGGTGCTTACGGTCGTCGGAATCACGGAAGGCGCGGAACGTCGACCCATGGTGACCATTCACGATGACAAAGGTCATACCGTGACAATGACCGCAACGCATGCAGTGCCCGTCAGTGATGGCAACATCGTGCAAGCACAGCAGCTTCGCGCGGGCGATGTGATCGAGACAAACGACGGGCCAGCGAACATTGTGTTGGTGGAACGACCGCGCGTCGAAATGGGCGTGTACAACCTGGAGCTCGGGACCGAAGAAGAATTGGTTGGCCTTCCTGCGGAACACACGACGATGTTTGCCGGCGGTGTGCTCGTGGGCGATAGTCGTCTGCAAGGTTTGATCACGGAACAGAACCAAGATCGTTGAGTTCGTCGTATCACGTGCGCGTTCTGCGTGATCGTTTTCCTCGAAAAACCTTCCCTTCGCGATAACGTTCGGATACGTTCGTCCCTGCCCTGGGGACAGACCATGAACGCCGCGCCTACAGCAGCTACAATCGACGTCGTCGATAGCTTCGACGATACCTTCCTTGCGCAAGGCGCCAGCCCGAACGCTACCCCCTCCATCGCTTTGCCGCCACATTTGCCCGGACGTTACGAACATCTGGGCGAAATGGGTAGCGGATCATTTGGCGAGGTACTGCGCGTGCGCGACACCCTGCTCGAACGCGTCGTCGCCATGAAGCTTTTGCGCGCCGAACATGCCGACGTGACCCATTTGCGGCAGCGTTTTCTGACCGAAGTACACATCACCGCACTGCTTCAACATCCCGGCATCGTTGCTGTGCACGACCGTGGTCAGCTCGACGATGGCCGCTTGTGGTTCACCATGAAAGAAATTCGCGGACGAACGTTGCGCGACGTCATCGACGAACTACACGCGGCTGCGCGTCCCGATGGGTTTGTCTCCACAGCATCAGGCTGGACCTTTCGGCGTCTCGTCGATGCGTTTGCCCGGATTGTCCAAGCCGTCGCGTATGCGCACAGCCGCGGCATCGTGCACCGTGATCTCAAACCAGAAAACCTCATGGTCGGCGAATTCGGCGAAGTTCTCGTCATGGATTGGGGTTTGGCGCGGCATATTCTCGCGATCGATCCACAGACCCCAGAAATGCTTTTTCAGGGCCAACAATCCGCCGATTTGACCCAACATGGCGACATTCTGGGCACCCCGGCCTACATGTCGCCCGAGCAAGCTCGCGGAGCCTTGGCGCTTCATGGCCCCGCCTCAGACATTTATGCGCTCGGTGCCGTCTTGTATTGCCTTTTGTCCGGACAACCGCCTTACCACGGCACCACATCGCTCGACGTTCTTCGATGTGTGCTGTTGGGACCGCCGAAATCGATAGCGCAGGCCGCTCCAAACCCCGTGCCGCGTGAATTGTGTGTTATTTGCGAACGAGCGATGCAGCGCGAGATAACGCAGCGATATCCCGATGCAGCCGCCATGTCGGATGACCTCGTGGCATGGCTCGACGGGGTTCGTCTGCGCGAACAGGCCCTGGAAGCGTTGCAGCAAGCGCACGCGTACGAACCGGAAATTGCGCGATTGCGTGGCGATGCTCGGGCCATGCGGGCCCTGGCGCGATCGATGCAGAACGACGTGCGGCCGCGTGATCCCGTGGAAAAGAAGATTCCCGCGTGGGACCTGGAGGACCAAGCAAAGCGACTCGGTCGAGCAGCGGCGCTTGCCGAAACGAAATGGCTCGAAGCGGTGCATGGTTCGTTGAGCATCGATCCGGGTTTGCCCGAGGCGCATGCGCTTTTGGCGGACCATTATCGCGAACGGCTCGTGGAAGCCGAGCGCGATCACCGTGACGAAGACGCGGCGCGCGCGGAAGAATGGTTGCGTATTCACGATCGAGGCAAACACACGGCATTCTTGTGCGGCGATGGACGCTTGACCCTGGTCACGGATCCCCCCGATGCCGAGGTCTTCGTCGATCGATACGAATTGCAACATCGGCGCTTGATCCACGTGCCGGTAGGTTTGCTCGGAAGAACACCGCTTGCCTGTGTACCCTTGCAGCGAGGGAGTTATCTCTTGCGTATTCGTGCACCAGGACGAATGGAAGTGCGGTATCCGGTGCTGATCGAGCGGGATGGACATTGGGATGGGCGAGCGCCGGGAGACGATGAACCATTTCCGATTCAGTTGCCGAGCGACAACGAGCTCTTGCCGAACGAAATCTACGTGCCTGCCGGAGTTGCATGGACCGGCGGAGATCCGGAGGCGCCGGACGGTTTGCCGGCAAGGCGGATATGGATCGACGCATTCGTCATTGGCAAATATCCGATAACGAATGAAGAATACCTCGCGTTTTTGAATGATTTGGTGGAGCAAGGGCGGGAGGCGGAAGCGATCGAGGCGTGTCCACGTGCGCATCATGGCATGGTGCTCGATTCGGAGCACGCTGTTGCATATGCGCGCGATGAGAAGAGACTGTTTCAATTGCGCCAGGAGCACGCGGGGACGATTTGGCAGCTCCGCGGACCGGTCATGTCGATAAGCTGGCAGAATGCCGTCGCCTATTGCGCATGGTTGATGGCCAAGCGTGATTTGCCCTATCGATTGCCCAACGAGCTCGAACGTGAGAAAGCCGTGCGAGGCGTGGATGCGCGACGTTTTTCCTGGGGAGACCATTTCGATGCGACGTTCGCGTGCGTCATGGCCAGTCAAGGAGAAACCCCTGCCGCCGCCGAAGTGATGGCTTATCCCATGGATGAAAGTCCCTACCGAATGCGGGGAGGCTCAGGCAATACGCGCGATTTCTGTGGCAACTTGTGGACGGTGGAAGGTCCAGCGATACACGAGGGTAGATTGCTCATCGAGGCCCCGCCGACTGACGATTACGAATATCGTTCGTGTCGAGGCGGTGCTTGGAACAGCGTGGAGAATCTAAATCTTGCGGCCGGAAGGCTCGTGGCGCGTCCCAACGTTCGTCGCAATACGACGGGGGTTCGCGTGGCGCGATCGTACGCCCCTTAATCGTCGTGATTCGCAGTGTAAGAATACTGCGGGCCAGGCTGAGGGAACATCCCCGACGTGTCTCTTTGGAACGTCAAAGGAGATTCAAGCGTGCAAGGGACGTTGTCCGCCTTTCCCGTGAGGTATTGCAAATATCGAAATTGCCTGTCCTCGTGCTTTAGAACGAAGGAAAGCGCCCAGTCAATCGTGTCCCTCCCTTGATAAAGGTAGGCACAATCCTTGGCACTATACTCGATGGGAGTTTCCGATGGCCCGCCCCATTCCATGACCTGGTTGGTGTCGCGCGTGTCCATGTTGGACCACTTCGGCAGCCATTGCATCGTAGGCGTGTCGCTCAGCTTTACCATGGTGATAGATCCATTAAGTGGGTTCTTGAGCATCGGCACGACATCGTCGTTGGTGTACCAGTATTCTGTGTTTGTTTTCATCCCGTTCGGAGGTTTGTCGCCGGTCGCCACGATGTACGCGAATTGCCTGCCGTCCTCAATATGCATCTGGTAGGTGCCCGTATCGAGCTGCCTCGGTGTCCGCGTCGCCGTCGGCTGGATCTCCGTATTCCCTTGCCCGTCCAAGCTGCCTGGGTACAAAAACGCCTCTCCTTTCATACCCTGCGGCCCCGAGATGACCGGTATCTGCTCGAACGAGAGCGCCCCGAGCAACACCCGCACGCGCATGAGCAGATTGCCGTACGACACGTCGAGATAGGCGACCCCATTCTCGACGACGGGTTTCCACTGCCCGAGCGTCGAAGTGACGGCCCATGTGAAGGCACCCATTTGGGTGCCCGCAAAGCACGCGGACACCGACGTCTGATCCTGCATGCAGGCGGCAACGACCCGGAGGCGCCCTCGAGCGCGATCCGTTGCAATCGCCTTCATTGCGCGAAGCTTGCCCCGGATCGTGCTGCTTGCCTCGACTTGCGCATGGCAGCAATCGAGCATCGCCGTGAGATTCTCCTTGACCTTGCCCGAGGCTTTGGCCCGGATCGCGGCCACGTCGATGACCTCGTCGAGCGAAGTCGTTAGATCGGAAGGGCAAAGCAGGGGGCAGCCGTTATCGCCCTCGTCGCCATGACCGGAAAACGTCATCAATCCCGTGGCCGGCGCGTCACCGCCGATCTGCTCCGAGAGCCACGTGAGCCCGTCGATGATGCTATCGCGGTCCGCCGCGCCGAGCTGCACACCCTCCGTGCCGGGTCCCAGTTCCCCGGCGGAAAGCACGGGCGACGTGAGGACGCGGATGTTCTCCGGCGAAAAACCAATGGACAAGCACGAGCGCACCCAGGCGCGGGCGTCATTTCGCGCGCCGGGAAGATTGGCGTTGCCCGAGGGATCGAATGCGAGATAATCGTGAATGCCGATGATCAGCGCGTAGTTTTGGGTTGCTTCGTTGGATTTCATGGGGGATGTTTTGGAGATCGAGGGGTCGTTCGTCGTTTAGGTTTGTCCGTGGACCTGGTTATGGTCGAACCGGACGCACGTTCAAACACGCTTGGCAAGGGCTATGCCACGACGAAAGTTTTCGTTCAAGTTGATGTTGAGGCGCAAACTAAGGCCGGGAATCCGAGGTGCTTCATGGTCCACTCGAACGTTGACGTGCACAAGAACTTGTTGTGCGCACATGTGCGGGAACGGTTGACGGTTGTTCGCGCACGATCCGGCGATCCATCGCGATCACGTGTAGAAAAATGCTGGAACCTGCACCGCGAAGATTTTCCGCGTTGTGCTTGAAAAACGCACCGATTTCATACCGACCGTCGCCAGGAGACAAATCCCGCCGCACGTATTCGGTGCTCGAACCGACGACTGCCGGTCCGACCACGTCTTTATCGACAAACTCGTTGTACGCTGGCGAGGCGATATCGTCAACACAATATTTGCGCTCGGGCCCAGACATCCACACGTTGCGTCGCCGCATTCAAATCGACACGCTCAACAGCCCACGGCGATGAAAGCCCGAGTAGATGACGATAGAGTTCTGCCGTATCTCGCATGGCGGCCATATGATTACATCATCGAGCGGGCGAAGGCAAGCCAAAAGTTTGTCGTAACAATTACACGTTTGTACGCACATTCACTGCGCCAAACCTGTACACCCTGAGGTAGTGTGTCCGGTGAAACCATGCCCGTAGCCATGGGTGGTGCCGACTTTCACGTGAGCTCAAACACGCGCCCACAAGGATCCCGGAAGACCCAAGATTTCAAAACAATCGAGGACGATACTTGTGCCTTCAGGGCTTGTCGGACGTGCCGGAAGCTTGTCGGACGAGCGGGAAAACTTTGGTGCGTGGAGTCGGAGACTTGACAGGTGAGCGGTGAGGCCTGGCGAGCTGATTGTGGAGCGATTTTCGTGGTCTCGATTGCTTGTCGGACGCGGTTCGTGCGGTCGTGGGTGGTGCGCGGAGCTTGTCGGGTGAGGGAGAATGCGTTACGAGGCGCGCGACAAGCGTCGGGAGGGGGCGACAAGGTTCGAGAGTGAACCCGCCAGGTATACAAAAAGAGCGTCGTGTTCGGGCGTGGTCGCAACGTGAACCGGCAAAGGAAAAGCTACCAGACTTCATATTGTCAGCCATCGACAAGAAGTATTCCGAATACAAATGGCAAGAAGTCGTCGAGCGAGACTCTGTCAAACCCACTACGAAAACTTTGACTGTCCGACCAGCAATTGAACTAATCGCACCGATCCCAACCACATGGAACCCAGCAAGAACCGACTTAGCCACGTATATTAACATCCCTTCAAGGTTGATCAGCGTGGACCAGGGAAGCTCGGAAGCACATCTGAACGAGCTCGTAAAGGCCGTGACACCCTACAAGGGTCGTGCCGACTGCGCCGCCGAGGCAGTCTTGGCGTTATGGGAGGCCGAATGCCATTTGTCGAAGAAACCAACGTATAATATCACTCTGCGAGACGGGCGACTCAGCATCCCGTCGACCGAGTCGATACCATTTCGGCTTCTATCAAATCCCGTGGACCTAAACCCGCTCGTGCGCACTCGCCTCGCCATGCGAGCCGTCGTCACCGGCGAAGCGCATCCCGCATTGCCACTTCCTCGCCTCGCGGCGCTTCATCGCGCTCTTCACGGCATAACGACAACGAGTCCGCCACGCTCCCTCGCTGAGCTTCTCGAACAGGATCCAATCGCATCCTGGCTCGGTCCTGGCCTGGTCGAGCATTACCCGAAACCCAATTCGCCACACGCGCGCTTTCGTATCTGCTCGACGCAGGACGCGAGCGCTTGCGCTTAGTCCGAATAAAGTGTCAATTTTGCACTTGACGTGTTTACGCCATTGCGCGTCATTGGCCGGCTCTTGTGTCACCACGCACCTACGCGTGCCCGTCTTCGTCGTTCCGCGATCGTCAGTGTTTGTCGATGTCGAATTTTCTCGACCCGCGGACACACGTGTACATCGGCGCCAGCAAATGGAAGTGCAATGTCACGCAAGACGCATCGCTCGTTCACGGCCGACGCATCTTCGGAAACGGGAGAGAGAGTTGCCCGAGCGGCGCTCTCTTGCGTTTCGGTGGGCCTCGCGCCGCCAAACCCGCCCGCGCCAAACCTTCGCGAATGGCATCCGGTGTCAATGCCACTTGACGCCACTTCATTCGCCCACCGCATTTCGGACAACCATTCACATCGATCGCAAACACATGTTTGAGCAACCACGCCCAAGGTTTCCGACGCAGGCTCGATCTCGCCTGCCCCGTCGCCATTCGATTCACTCACGGTTGAACATGCGAAGGATTGCGTGGCCAAATATGGACCGCTGTTGGAGCCGGGGTATCATGTATTAAATTCGAGCGTACTGGTGGATGAAGACGGCGACAGGGTGGACGTTACGATAAACGACATTCCCAACACAGCGCCTGATTTTGACGCGTGTATGCGCAATATTTTGCGCGATATGCCCGTTTCTGAGGATCTGGTCCGACAAGGGGCAGCGGAATTAAAATCTCGGCGCAACCAGGCGAACGCAGCGCAGCGGTCGCTTGTGAGTTCGCCCGTAGTAGTCATCGTGGGCGTGACGATTGTCGTTAGCGAATTGTTCCTCGAAGCTGGAGCAATCACGATTCTGTTTGCGGTAACAGTGAAAGTGGTGGATAAAGCGGTGGATGATGTCGCGGAATTGGCAAAGCGAAAGAGGGATCGAGCATGGGACGAATGTCTCAATCGTTATGAGGCGTGCGTGGCGGGAAAGCGCTATCAGGACGAGGGGCGGCACATCGGCGATTCAAGATGCGGCTTGTGCGTGACTATTTGCAGAACGACTAGAACGTGGCCTGCGTTCGTCGACCTTGGACCGTGCCTCTAAAATAATCGCTTTGAGATGTTGAGGAGTACATGGAAGCGCGAAGAAAATGGCTACCGGGGGAAATGGAAGATGCGCAGCGTATCGGGCTGGTCTTTGCCAAACGGCCCTGGCCAGGATTTGCAGCGGCGGTTCAAGAGTATCGACAAATCGAAGCGGACTTGATTGCCCGTGGGGGCATCGATGGCTGGTATCTGCTCGAACTCAAACGCCGCATCGCAGAATGGATTGTCAGGTGCGCGGACCGGGACAGTGTGCCACTCGAGCAATTCAACGAAGCTTGGAATGCATTGCTCGCGCTGGGATTCACCGATGAGGAAAAGAAGCGCGAGATGGTCGGTTACCACTCGGCTTACTGCCTGGACAACGAGCACTACGATGAAGGTCTTGCCGTGCTCGACCCATTGATTGCAGACTTCGAGCTGTGGCTACAAACCGCAGTGCTCACACCAGAGCTGAGGAAGTTTCGCGAGGACGACTTCGATAGCCTGAAATTTCTCCGTGAAGGACTCATCGCGCTTCGGGCCGGCGGGACGGAGGCCGAAGCATGGCTCGCACGCGACGAAGCCCGACGGAACAGCCCGTAAACACCAAAG
>JANORL010001197.1:0-4792 GCA_031415295.1 Polyangiaceae bacterium
CCACTTGCCCACGAAACGCGGACCATCGATACCGCGTGCCGCCCCGTTTATGCAGTATGGGAATTAACGCTGTCATGTGACCTCGCCTGTCGCCATTGCGGATCGCGTGCTGGAGGCGCTCGTCCGGACGAACTCACGACGGAAGAAGCTTGTGGTCTCGTGCGACAAATGGCGGATTTAGGGGTTCGTGAAGTTGCGTTGATCGGGGGCGAAGTTTATTTGCATGATGGATGGCTGGACGTCGTACGGGAAGTGCGCCGCAATCGAATGCAATGCACGGTGGTGACGGGCGGGCGCGGGATGACGGCTGAACGAGCGTGCGAGGCGAAAGAAGCGGGCGTGCAAAGCATGGCGGTATCGATTGATGGAAATGAAGCGACACATGATCGTTTGCGAGGTTTTTCCGGATCGTATGCAGCCGCGCGCCGGGCGCTCGTCAATGCGCGCCAAGCGGGCATGCAAGTCGCGGTGAATACCCAAATCAATCGCTTGAGCATGCATGATTTGCCGTCCGTTTTCGATGTATTGGTGGAAAGTGGCGCGCACGGTTGGCAAGTGCAGCTCACGGTGCCGGTGGGTCGAGCCGCGGACGAACCCGACGTGATTTTGCAGCCTTATGATTTGCTCGAAGTTTTTCCGATTCTCGCGGCGTTGAAAGAACGGTGCAATGCCGCGGGCATCAAGATGATGGCGGGTAACAACGTGGGGTATTACGGGCCATTCGAACATTTATTGCGCAGCCACACGACAGAAAAACATGGGGAATCGTGTAGCGCGGGTCGGTCGACACTCGGAATCGAATCGAATGGTGACATCAAGGGATGCCCATCGTTGCCGACAGAATCGTGGGTCGGGGGAAACATTCGTCAAGCCAAACTACGCGATATCTGGGAGCGTTCGTCGGCATTGCGGCACATGCGTGATCGCGGTCCCGAAGAGCGGTGGGGATATTGCAAAACTTGTTATTATGGATCGGTTTGTCGCGGCGGATGTACATGGATGGCGACGGCCCTCTTTGGCAAGCCCGGAAACAATCCGTTTTGTCATCATCGAGCGCTCGAAATGAACCGGCTGGGTAAACGCGAGTGTGTGGTACGGATGCAACAGGCGGAAGGGTTACCTTTCGATCGTGCAACATGGGCGCTCGAAGTCGAAGAAATCTAGTGAACATTTAGAGGGGTACCGTCGTCCTTGAGACGACGTCGATTTCCTGCGTATGACTCGACGCAGGACTTTCATTTTGTGCAGACCTCGGAGTAGACTCGTGTCCATGAAGGTTGACGCTCTGCGCCGCTCGTTGATTGTGGCGCTCACGGCCCTCGTTGTTGGTGCTACTTTTCCCACTGTTGCGCTTGCCGATGAAGCAGAAGATCGCAAAGCAGAGGCGCAGCGATTGTTCGCGGAAGGACAAGCGGCGCTCGACAAGGGCGACAACACAACAGCTTGTCCACTCATGCGCAAAAGTTTGAAACTTTTCGCGGTAGCGAACGCACTCTTCAACGTGGCGCAGTGTGACGAGCGTGATGGAAAACTGAATTCGGCGCTCGAGCATTGGAAACACGGCTTGTCGGTCGTCGATGCGAAGGACAAACGCGCTCCGGTTGTCAACAAAGCCATTGAAGACCTCGGAATTCGTATTCCGCGCGTGCGAATCATGGTGTCGTCGAAAGACGAGCCGCTCGATGTGTTACTCGACGGCGAAGTGGTTCCGAAGAACAAACTCGAATCAGCCATTTTCGTCGACCCCGGAAAACACGTAATCACTGTCCGCAAGCAGGGGCATGAGGATCGCCGCGTCGAAGTATTGCTGAACGAGCGGGAGCGTACGGAGGTTGTCGCTGAGGCTGGCGAAGCCAATGCGGGTCCGGTTTGTCCTGCATTACCGCGTCCCCCGCCAAACGTGAAGCCGCTCAAAGTGAGCGCGTATGCCGCTTTGGGACTGGGAGCCGTGGCGTTCATTGGCGCGGCAACGACGGGCGGGCTCATCGTGTCGAATGACACGAAAATCAATGAGTCGTGCCCCCTCAAAGTTTGTGGAGCGGGACGTCCCACCGAAGTCATCAATACACAGTCCAAACTCGTGCCTCTCAATGGCATTTTTTGGGGTGTTGGCCTGGCTAGTGCGGCGTCGGGCGCGGTTATGCTCGTGTTGGCCAATCAGCTCGGCAAGGAAAACAAGGCACCGATTGTCGCGCCGCTCATCCTGAGGGATGGCGGAGGAATTGGTTTTTCAGGGAGGTTCTAATGCGTCGGATATCGTTGCTCGCGGGTGGAACGGTCTTTCTCCTGGTCGGTTGCGGAATCGTCGGCACGTATGATTACGATGATTACAAGCCCAAACCTGAAGGCTCCGGAGGAAACGGCTCGGTATCGAGTTCGGGCTCCGGAGGCAACGGTGGTTCTGGCGGCAGTGCAGGTGCTGGTGGCAACCAAGTGGCCCCGTGCTTGCCGGGAGCTCTTGATGGGGGCGTTCCCGACGGAAGCTCGGCCGACGGCGGTCCGGTAACGCCTGTTGAATTGTGCAACAATGGCTTCGATGATGATTGCGCGGGCGATGGAGACTGCTCTGTGCAGTCCGTATCGTCGGCTAAGTTTGGAGATTCTCTCATTCAAAAGGTCCGCTCCATTCATTCGAACAACAAAGGCGACGTTGCTATTTCTGGCGAATATCAGGGGACGTTGAGCTTTAATAGCGCGATCCTTGCGCAAGGGACGATGGCGTTTCAGCCTTATGCAGCGCGCTTCAATTCGAATGGCGACGCCATTTTCGTGCATGATATCGCTCGCAACGGCTCCGCCAAAGCGGTCGTACTCAGAGACGATGACCTCGTCATGGTCGGCGAGTACGAGAAGTTGGTTGATGCAACGAAAAAGAATATTTTCATCCGCAGGGTCGACCCCAACGGAAAGTTTGTCAAGCCTGATGGTTGGCACGTGGAATTTGGTGAGGACGATGCCAACCGGGGTGTTGATGTCGCCACAACGATTGCTGCCAATGGGCCTGTGTTTGTTGCAGCATTGATCAAAGGCAGCGTGGTCCCCTCCAAAATCGTCGGATGCTCGACCTTCACGGGAAGCATTGGAAACTCGACGGATGCAGTCATTTTGGCATTGAATTCGGTAAGCGGCTCCTGCAACTGGTGGGCTCAAATCGTCAATGCCAATGTTACGAGCATTGTCGCGAACACCAGCACCGTAACGATCGCGGGTTTTTACCAGGGAACAATCAATCCAGCAATCTGGCTCGATGCACAAGCAACAAGCGGTCCCCTGGCCGTTGGTTCATTCATTGCGGCGTACGATGCATTTACGGGCGTGGAGAAATGGCACCGGACATTCATTACCGAGGGAATGGACCAGAGGGTCTCGTTCACGGAGGCAACGTTGGACTCACTTGGTAACGTTGCCGTTACGGGCACGTTTGCGGGAACGTGGAACATTGACGGCCACATGTACAACAGCAGCGAGAACGCCACATCGTTCGATGTTATCGTGGCGAGTTTTGATGGGGCGACGGGCAACGTCCGCTGGGCCGATCGCTTCGGTGGTACGGGGCCGCAACTTGCGAATACGATAGCGGAGTTGAAGGGTCGAATTCTCGTCGGAGGAAAGACGACCTCGGCAATGGCCATCCAAAATGACAAGGATACGGGGCCCCTATGCGTAGATTCTCACTGCATGTTCCTGCTTTCACTCGATGAAGCAACCGGAGCACCCATGTGGGGACGGGCATTCGGTGGAACGGAACCGTTCAATGGTGAAACACGCGTCAAGCTCGCGACCGGCATGTCGAATTTGTGGCTTGCGAGTGGGTGGTCGACCGCACTCGATTTGGGAAATGGCCCCCTCGAACCCAAGACTCCCGGCACCGATGAGGACATCTTTCTGGCCAAGTTCATGTCATTGCCCTGATGCCTCCACGTTGCTCTTTACGCACTGATAGTCCTTTCCAGGATCAGCACAAGACAGCGTGCAACGCGAAGCAGAAACTTTTTTCCGTCCGAACTTTGGAGTAGACTCGTGCCCATGAAGGTTGACGCTTCGCGCCACGCCAAAATGATAACACTCGCGGCGATTTTCGTTGGTGTTGTTGCGCCTGCTTTCACGTTTGCCGACGAAGCAGCCGATCGGAAAGCGGAGGCGCAGCGCTTGTTTGCCGCAGGGCAAGCGGCGCTCGACAAAGGCGATAACGCGAGTGGATGTACGCTCATGCGGACGAGTCTGGAGCTTTTCGCGGTGGCAAATTCCCTCTTTAATGTGGCGCAGTGTGACATGGGCGAGGGAAAACTGAGTTCGGCGCTCGAGCATTGGAAACGTGGGATGGCCCTGATCGACGAGAAGGACAAACGCTCACCCTTTGTCAAGAAAGCGATCGATGACCTCGAAGTTCGCGTGCCACGGATGCGAATTGTCGTCGCGACGAAACACGCGCCACTTACCGTGGTCCTAGACGGAGAGTCAGTTCCGAATGACAAACTCGACGTCGCCATTTTCGTTGATCCGGGCAAACATGTGCTCATGGTACGTAAGGCTGGACATCCGGATCGACGCGTTGAAATCGTGCTAAACGAACGGGAACGTACAGTGGTTGTTGCTGAGCCTGGCGAAGTACCTGCTGCGCCGTTGCCGAGTGCGAGCGTGGCACCGAGTACGTCGACGAGCGTGAACCGTCCGCCGGTGGGGATGGCGCCCATGAAACGAGGAGGGTTTGTCGCACTGGGCGTGGGGGGCGCGGCGATGATCGGCGCGATCATCACGGGGGGAGCCATCGAGTCGACTCATAGCGAGATCG